>SKPT01000643.1 GCA_007119405.1 Phycisphaeraceae bacterium | reverse complement strand
GAAGACGCTGAACCTGCCGCGCACCAACTTCGCGATGCGGGCAAACCTCGTCCAGAACGAGCCCGCCTCCATCAAGCGCTGGGACAAGGCCAACCTCTACGCCCAGCTCCGCGCGGCCGAGCACCCCGCCGGCCGCTTCGTCTTCCACGACGGCCCGCCCTACGCCAACGGCTCAATTCACCTCGGGCACCTCGAGAACAAGGTCCTCAAGGATTTCGTCGTCCGCACACGCTCCATGCTCGGCTACGACACGCCCTTCATCCCCGGGTGGGACTGCCACGGCCTGCCCATCGAGCACAAGGTCGTCCAGGAGCTCGGCGAGAAGGCCCGCGGCATGGCCCCCATGCAGATCCGCAAGCGCTGCCGCGATTACGCCGAGAAGTTCGTCAAGCTCCAGCGCCAACAGATGCAGCGTTTGCTCACCCTGGCCGACTACGACAACCCCTACCTGACGATGGACCCGGTCTACGAGGCGGCGGTGCTGGAGGTGTTCGCGGAGCTGGTTGGCCAGGGGCTGATCTACCGCGGACTCAAGCCGGTGCACTGGTCGATCGAGAACCAGACCGCGCTGGCGGAGGCGGAGCTGGAGTACCACGACCGTGAGGACACGAGCGTGTATGTGTTGTTTGAGTTGACGGCAAGCGCCACGGCAAAGGTATTGAAGCATGCCGACACCGTTGGCGCTGTACCGGACGTACCGATCTCGCTCATGATCTGGACAACCACTCCTTGGACTCTTCCCGCGAACCTAGCAGTAGCCGTTCGGCGCGACGCAGATTACGGGCTTTATGAAGTTTCGCATCGAGGTGAGACCAAACTGGTCTTTGTGGCGCAGGATCTGGCTCCCCGCGTGTTCAACAAGGCTGGTATCGAAGATTGGAGCTTGTGTGGGGGGTGGGTTGGCCGGGAGTTCGACCTGCACCAGGCTACCTACACGCATCCCTTTGTTGACGACGCCCGGCCCCGAGGTGTGTACACGGCCGACTACGTCACCCTCGAGGACGGCACGGGCCTGGTGCACACCGCGCCGGGCCACGGCGTGGAGGACTACCAGACCGGCCTGCGCGAGGGCCTGGACATCTACTGCCCCGTCCGCGCGGACGGCACCTTCGACGACACCGTCCCCGACTGGCTCCAGGGCAAGAGCATCTGGCACGGCAACGACCTCGTCGTCGAGCATCTGCGCCGCTCGGGCCACCTCTTTCACAGCGAGCGGTTCACCCACAGCTACCCGCACGACTGGCGTGGCAAGACGCCTGTCATCTTCCGCGCCACCGAGCAGTGGTTCCTCGGGGTGGACAAGCCCATCAAGCACGACGGCGAGCAGCCGCTGCGCCGCCGCGCGCTAGAGGCCGCGGACCACGACATCACCTTCATCCCCGCATGGGGCAAGAACCGCATGCGTGGCATGCTCGAGTCGCGCCCCGACTGGTGCCTCTCCCGCCAACGCGCCTGGGGCCTGCCCATCCCCGCGTTCTACAACAGCCAGGGCGAGGTGCTGTTGACGCCGGCCACCGTGCGCGCGGTGGCGGGGGTCGTCCGCGAAAAGGGCTCCGACGCCTGGTTCACGCTCGAAGCCCACGACCTGCTCACCCACTACGACCCCGCCACCGACCCCGACGCCCCCGCCTGGGCCAAATCCGAAATCCGAAATCCGAAATCCGAAATCACCAAAGGCTCCGACATCTTTGACGTCTGGTTCGAGTCCGGCACGAGTTGGGCGGCCGTGCTGCGCCAGCGCGTCGGCAAGGACGGCGTGCCCGCCGACCTCTACCTCGAAGGCTCCGACCAGCACCGCGGCTGGTTCCAGACCTCCCTGCTGCCGGCGCTGGGCGCCACCGGCAGCCCGCCCTACAAGGCGCTGCTGACGCACGGCTTCACCGTCGACCGCGACGGCCGCAAGATGTCCAAGAGCCTGGGCAACACGCTCGAGGTGGAGGACCTCTTGAAGACCTACGGCGCCGACGTCTGCCGATGGTGGGTCGCCGGCCTGGCGTTCGAGAACGACGTGAAGGTCGACGAGTTATTCTTCAAGGACGCCGGCGACGCGTACCGCAAGGTGCGCAACACCGTGCGCTTCCTGCTGAGCAACCTCAGCGACTTCAGCCCCGCCACCGCCCCGGCCACGCATCGCCACCGCTTCGCCGAGGCTGACGCCGCCAGCCTCGACGCCTGGGCCATGCGCGAGCTGGCCCGCCTCGTCAACGACGTGCGCGGCCACTACGAGCGCTACGCCTTCCGCCGCGCCCACGAGCGGCTGTTCAACTTCTGCAACGACACCCTCTCGGCGATCTACCTCGCGGCCGTGAAGGACCGCCTCTACTGCGACGCCGCCGACGCCCCGCGCCGCCGGCGCACGCAGACGGCCATGCACGCGATCGTCGACGCGCTCGTGCGCCTGCTCGCGCCCCTGCTGCCGCACACCGCCGACGAAGCCTGGCGGGCGATGCATGGCGACGACGCACCGAGCGTGCACTTGCAGACGTTCCCCGACGCCGTCGACACGCCCTGCGATGATGGCTGGGGCGAGGTCATCACGCAGCGCGACGCCTGGCTGCGCGCCGTCGAGGCGTATCGCCAGGCCCAGGACGTGGACAACCCGCTGGACCTGGGCCTGCGCCTGACCTGCCCCGGCGACGCCGCGCTGCGCCGCTTCGACGTGGTGGACCTGGCCGACCTGTGCGGCGTCAGCCGCGTGGAATGGGCCGACGGCGAGGCCGTGGCGGTCGACGTGTTGGATCTGCGCGACGAGCCGCGCTGCGAGCGCTCCTGGAAGCGCGACGGCACGGTGCGTCCGCGCGGCGACGGCGGCATGCTGTCCGACCGCGACGCCGCGGCCGTAGGCGTGGATTGACACGGATTCAACAACGGGCCTTGAATGTCGGGTGCCACGGCTTGACCCGAAGGGCAAGCCGTGCCGCCGTCACACGTAGCGGGTGCCACTGACAAGGCCGTCCCCGGCCTTGTCAGCGCGGTACGGCCAGTGATGCCGCCACGCCACCTCACACTGACAACCTCCGCGGACTCCGCTTGTCAGTGGCACCCCGCGGCCGGGCGGAGGCCGGCCGCTGGTGTCCGAGCCAGGGACTGCACGATGGACGACCCCATCACCTTCGTCGTCGTGGCGTTGCTGACCTCCGGGGTCATCTGCGCGACCGTGCGCCCCCTCTGGCTGGCCATCCCCGTTGGCGCCCTGGCGTCGGCCGTCGGTTTCCAGGTGCTCGGGTACCTGATCGTCGGTCAGTTCAACGCATTTCTCATCCCCTTCGTTTATACCCTCGCGCCCAGCTTCGGGCTCGCCTGTGTGGCCGGGGCGGCGGCGTGGACGTGGCGTCGAGGGCTGCGCGAGCGTCCCGGTATCGGCGGGCGAGCCGCCAAGGGAGGGTTTTTCACCAACCGACCGATCGCATGGCTATCAGCAGCCTTGGCGTATAGCGTGCTCGTGGCGCCACTTTTCCTGACCAAGGCTCGTCCTGGCGGACCCCTCATCTCGATACTCGGCGAGTTGACCCCGTTCCTGCTCAACGCCATCGGGATCGCCATCGGCCTTCGCACGCTCAAGCATCAGTCCATGATTCACAAGGCCGCCACGGTTCTCCTCATCCTGGGCGGAACCGCGATCATCGCTCTCGTGCTACTGAGCGTCCACGGAACCTACCGGATGGGACGGTACCGGATCTTCGGCCTGTGACGCACCCGGGGCCCCCGGGTGGCGTGGGTGTGCGTTGCTCCGCGTGGGATGCCAACTCGCTCGGGGTGATCGTGCCGGGTGCCACTGACAAGGCCGTCCCCGGCCTTGTCAGTGCGGCTAGGCTACTCGTGCCCGTCACGCCACCTCACACTGACAAGCTCCGCGGACTCCGCTTGTCAATGGCACCCGTTTCCGGACACACCCATTTTCCGGACACACCCGTAGCCCCACGTCAAACGCGGTGACGCCCGACCTGAGCGCGCCCGCGCCAGCCGGGCGAGCGACGGGCGGGATTGCCTCACGCCCCCCTCCTCGCTCTCCGCGCCCCCGGCGGGAACCGGCCCACCCATTGAGCCCGGCCCAACCGCGGACTACAATCGCGCGCACACTTGCCCCGGCCGCCAATCCGGTGCATCCTGTACGCGCCATGAAAGCCCACCAGCCCAATCCCGAGACCGACCCCTTCCGGCCGCCGGACATCCCCACCGAGGTCTTCTGCCTCCACTGCCGGCAGGAGTATGAGAGCTACCTCATGCACTGGCGCGAGGAGCTGGTCGGCGGCCGACGCGAGGGCTTCTGGTCCTGCCCCACCGAGGGCTGCACCGGCCGGGGCTTCGGCTTCGACATCTTCCCCACCGACCCCGACTACCGCGGGCCCGACGGCCAACCCATGTTCGACGACGACGAGCTCGACGAACTCGACGAGGACGACGGGATCTTCGCCGAGCCCTGGGACGACACCGCCGCCCTCGACGACCTCTTCGACGACCTTGACAGCTTCGACATCCCACCCATCTACGGCGGCGACGACTGGTGGCCCGCCTCCGACCCCGCCACCGATCCCGACGACGACGATCGCCGCTGACCGCACCCGTTCGCCGAGGCACCGGCGGACAAGCCGCCAGCGGCACCCGATCAGGACATGCCTCACCCCGGCCTCATCAGCTTCTCATACGCCCCCGCCTCGAGCGTGCGCCCGGGGCGCATGCGCGGGGGCACGGGCATGACGATCTGCCGGCGCGCCGGCGTGAGCCTGGCCATCAGCTCCTCGCTGGGCAGGTACTGGTAGCGCGACGCCAGCAGTTGCGGGGCGTAGCGATAGATGAGCACCCGCCGCTCACCCGGGTTGGTCCGCGCGATCGAGCCGTGGCACGTCCCGTCGGAGAACATGAGCACGTCGCCGGCGTTCATGTGCACCTCGCGCATCGCCAGCGCGTCGCCGCCATGCTTGTGGAAGAAGTCGGCGTTCTTCTCCATGAACGGGTGCTTCTCGTGGCTCTTGTGGCTACCCGGGACGATGGTGGTGCACCCGTCGCCGGGGCCGATGTCGGTCAGGGCCATGAGGACGTTGATCTGCCCCACGGCCCAGCCGCCGGTGTGCCAGCGGAACAGGCCGGTGAAGCGGCGGTTGTGCCCGCCGCTGTGGATGCCGATGTACCCGCCGCGTCGGCGGACGTTGAGGAAGCACTCGTCGATGCGCAGGTGGTGGTCGCCGACCTCGATGTAGCGCCGCACACGGTCGACCCAGGCCGGGTGGTCGATGAGCTCCTCGAAGACGGCCCCGCCTTCGAGGATGTTCTGGAAGTTGATCCCGTCCTGCGAGCCGTAGGTGTGCACCTCCACGTCGCCGAGCCACTGGCCGGGCTCGAGCGTGCCGTCGTCATGTTCGTCGACGTAGGCGTTAATCGCGGCGAGCTGCTCGGGCGTCAGCGCGTTCTTGATGATGTGGTAGCCGTTGAGGTCGAAGAGGTAGTCGATCTCCTGCTCGGTGAGCTCGCCGTCATGGGCGGTGATGGGTGGGGCGGAGGGGGCGGGCGTGGCGGGCGTGGCGGGG
>SKPT01000154.1 GCA_007119405.1 Phycisphaeraceae bacterium | reverse complement strand
TGAAGAACATGTTCCGGGCGCTGTACATCTCGCGCAGCCTGCACACGATGGGCGAGCTGGTCAACGCGGGCGTGCCGATGCTGGACACGATCCAGATCACGGGCGAGATCTCGGGCAACCGGCTGTACCGGCGGATGTGGCGCAACGTGCACAACTCCGTCAAGCAGGGCAAGAAGATCGTGCACCCGCTCTACAAGAGCTGGCTTCTGCCCAAGGCGGTGGTGCAGATGATCGCCGCGGGCGAGGAGTCGGGCAAGCTCGGCGAGGTGCTCGACGAGGTCTCCGGCTTCTATTCCAAGCAGCTTCGCGAGACGATCAAGACGGTCACGAGCATGATCGAGCCGATCATGATCGTGGTCATGGGCGGCATCGTGGGCTTTATCGCGATGGCGATCATCCTGCCGATCTTCAAGCTCTCGACGCTCGTCGGATGAGCCCACCGGCGCGTCGGCCGCGCCGCCGGTGGCCCGGCCCGGTCCGGTTATGACGGTCGAGCAAGGCAGGAAAGCCCGGCCAACGCGACGCGCCCGCTTGGCATCGGGGGCGCCGAATCGTACGAAAAGGGGTACAGGACGCATCGACATGCACGCCCGACACGCCAACACGCCGCCCGGGGCCAGGCCCGGCTCAAGCTCGCCGCCGAGGCCGGCGCGCCGAATGCGCCGCTGGCGCGGCCGGGGCTTCACGCTCATCGAGGCGGCGCTGACGACGGTGATCATCGGCACGGCGGTGCTGGCAATCGTCGCGGCGCAGCAGGCGTACCACCAGCAGAACGACTGGGCGCAGCGCTCGGCCACGGCGCACCTGCTGGCCAACGAGATCCGCGAGCTGACCCTGACGCTGCCGGTCTACGACCCGTTCGAGCCGCGCGGCGAGATCACCAGCCGCACCGGCCCGACCCAGCCGCACCAGTTCCGCAGCGTCGTCGACTTCGCCGGCGACATCGACGGCATCAGCAACACGGGCTCGGTGTTCCATCCGCCGATCAACGCCCTGCGCATGCCGATCGACGACCTGGAGCAGTGGCGTCAGGTGGTCAGCGTGCACAGCGTGCGGAGCTCGGACATCACGGTGGACGAGCCGTTTCAGCCGCTGGGCAGCGACGACGAGCTGGTGCGCCTCAACGTCCGCGTCGAGTACCGGCGCGTCGAGGACGAGCAGTGGGACCGCGTCACCGACCTGACGTGGGTGGTCAACCCGTAGGCAAAGGGGCGGTGGTCATGGACACTCATAACACACAAAACGCTTCTGGCCGGGGTGACATTGACAAGCGGAGTCCGCGGAGCTTGTCAGTGCCGTGCAAGGAACGCACTGACAAGGCCGCGGCCGGCCTTGTCAGTGGCACCCGTCGGCGTGGCGGTGCTCATCACCGTCGCGGTGCCGCGGCGATCATGGCGATGCTGTTCATGGTGATCTTCGGGTCGCTGGCGGCGGCGATGGCGATCGTCTCGCAGGGCAACCTCGCCACCGCCGACGCGCACATGAAGATCAACCGCTCGCTCGCGGCCGCGGAGACCGGCATGCACCTGATCGAGCATCGGCTGCGCGAGGTGGGGATGGAGATCCTCATCAAGGAGGGTGAGATCGACGCCAGTCTCGCCGCCTCCCTCTGGGCCGAGGACATCGTGCCCAAGATGAGCAGTCGCTTCACCAACGAGGATCACAGCGAGGCCAACCCCGTCGTCGACGGCACGACGCTCAAGCTCGGACCCATTCGCCTGGGGGACGACGCCCCGCGTTTCACCGCCACGCTCACGCCGCACCCCCTGCCCGATCACGACTACACGGCCGCGCAGTACCAGCGCGCCGCGTACGACGGCGTAGACCTGCCGCTGGACGCGCGCTGGGTGCGCGTGACGGTCACCGGCTACGACGGACCCGAGGGCCGCCGCATCCATCGCTCGGTGTCCAAGGACTTTCGCATCGGCAAGCGAATTCCCTACGCCGTGCTCGCCCGCAGCCGCATCCTCATCGGCCAGCACGTGATGATCGACGGGCCCGTCGGCTCGCGCTTCGACGAGACGCACCTCGAGCACGGGCACCCGATCCACATGGTCAGCGATTTCCGCGGCCTGGCGTCGGAACTCGACGATCAGCTCGACCTGTTCGTCAACACCCTCATCACCAACGACAAGACCGGCAACAACCGCCTGAACATCAACCACCCCGACGAGATCGAGGGCATCGCCAACCCGCAGCAGTACGACATCGATGGCGACGGGTACATCGACGAGTGGGACTTTTTCCTCGACCACTTCGGCCAGGTCGACACCGACACGGGCGAATGGTACGTCACCCGGCAGCAGCTCATCAATGGGGCCGACGACCCGGTCCGCGCCGAGGAGCTTTTCGAGCTGATCAAGAGCTTCGGCCACTCGCCGGACCCGGACCAACTGGACTACCGCGACCGCTACGCCAAGATCCGCGGCGAGATCTACCTCACCGCCACACGCCAGGCGTGGGAGTCCGGCGCGGCCGACCCGGCCTACCAGGATTATTTTCAGGGGCCGATCCACCCGGACTTCAACAAGCAGCCGCTGGTCTTCGACTCGGCCTCGAACGAGGCGTACGACTTCGGGCCCGAGGACTTCGACGTCAGCGGCTTTCGCAACACGGCGGTGGACTCCAGCCGCGGCGACTTCGACTCGCAGGTGCAGTGGAATCTCGACAACAATTCGGAGGCGGAGGTCAGCTCCGAGCCCGGCGAGCCGGTGCCCTACGGCGCCGAGAACCCGTACGATCACTACGATCGGACGGTGTATCGCAACATGCGCTTCGAGGACGTGCTGATCCCCAAGGGCACGAACGCGCTGTTCGAGAACTGCGAGTTCATCGGCGTCACGTTCATCGACACGAAGACCGACATTGACGACCCGCTGACCTACAACCTCGCGGGCATGATGGAGCACGACGGGACGCTGCGGTTCAAGGAGCACACGGACGAGCTGGGCAACACGAAGGAGACGGCCAACAACATCCGGTTCGACGGCGCCGACATTCACGGGGCGATCATCACGGCCGCGCCGCTCGAATACGCCCATGCGCGGAACAAGCTTCAGTTCACCGGGCACACGCGCTTCATCATCGAGGACTCGCCGCACCTGAACGAGACGCAGAAGCGGCTGTACCGCCGCAGCACGCTGCTGGCCCCGCACTACTCGATCGAGATGGGCACCTTCTCGGAGCCGGCGAACGCGGAGCAGATGACGGAACTGCACGGCACGGTC
Organism: Phycisphaeraceae bacterium; assembly: GCA_007119405.1. Next base: position 2,299 of record SKPT01000154.1, on the reverse strand, counting down.
GTCGCCGGGCTGGTGGACATGCGTGGCAACATCCGCGTCACGGGCACGATCCTCTCCACGTTTCACCCGACGTCGAACCAGGGGCCGGTCATCGGCGAGACGAGCCCCTGGTTCAACATGGCGATCGGGTACTTCGACGAGGACTCCGGCGACATGGAAGCGTCGGTGCCGGCCGAGGGCCGGGGCATGATCCAGATCCGCTACGACCCGACGACCGCCCTGCCCGATGGGATCAACGGCCCCATCGAGGTCGCGCCGATGCACGGGACCTATTTCGAAAGCGGCAAGTGATGGTATTTCGGATTTCAGATTTCGAATTTCGGATTTGGCGGCGGGCGCGCGGACCCGGTGCGCTTCTCGTGCGCCGTCGGCCTCCGAAATCCGAAATCCGAAATCCGAAATGCTCCTGCGCCCGCCCCGGCCTGTCGCTGGTGGAGATGCTCATTGCGCTGTCGATCAGCGCGCTGCTGCTGACGGCGACGATGGTGGCGGTGGACGTGAGCTTCCGCGCCTACGCCATCGCCGCCGAGAGCGCCAGCGCCCAGACGTCGACGCGAATGGTCACGCATCGGCTGCTGGCGATGGTGCGCACCAGCGTCGCCCATGAGCCGGTGACGATCGGCCCGGGCGTGAGCTTTCACGAGCCGGCGCCCGACGACCCGGACGTGCCGCTGGACCAGAACACGCTGGTCAGCACCTACCTGGAAATGCTGGACGCGAGCAACAACCTGATCCGCATCGAGCATGACGCGGACACACGTCGGCTGTACCTGACGACGACGCCCGACGCCGGCGACGGCACGCCCAGCGCCCCGACGCCGCTGCTGGACAACGTCACCGAATGCACCTTCTTCATGCACCGCCGCTTCGATCGCGACGGGGTGATCGTGCTTTACCGGGCGACGATGGACCTGACCGTCCAGCCGGACGAGGACCCGACGCTGACGCTGGAGCGTGGCAACACGCCGGCGATCCGGATGATCGCCTCGACGATGCCACGGCGGCTGGACTGACGGCCGGGGCGAGCGACCGCCCGGCAGGCGGCTCGCCACCGGCCGGCCGCGGGCCCGGCAGGAAATCTCCAGTCCCCTGCGATATCCGAACGGGCGTGGCAGGAGGCACAGGCGCCGCCCCTGACGTGATGGTCGGGCTCGTCGGGGCTCGTCGGCCTGATCTTGCCATCTCCGGCGCCGCCGTGTAAGATTCCGGGCTGTCTGCCGGCCGCATGGGGGCAGCCGCCCGGCAAGCCCCGGCGACGGCGTGCACCGGTGGCTGGCGGCAGGGCCGGACGGCTCCGCAAAGACGTTTAAAACAGGCACTTACCGTGCCATCGCGTGCGGGTGTAGCTCAGTGGTAGAGCGTCACGTTGCCAACGTGAATGTCGAGGGTTCGAATCCCTTCACCCGCTTTCAAGAAAGGCCCGCTGCCAAGTGCAGGCGGGCCTTTTGCTTGCGCCGCAACTGGCGTCACGTCGAAGCCTTGTGACCCGGACTCGGGGCCGGTGGCCTCCTGGGCGGTCACTGCCAGATGGTGCCAGATGGTGCCACGAGGCGCTGCATATGTGCTGCATTTCGACGCTCGTGCTGCAACCGTGCTGCGGGATGACGGCCAAGGGCTACTGGACGACGAAGGCACCGACGCCGGCCGACACGCAATACTCGGCCCTGCTCCGCGAGATCCAGAAGAAGGGTGCTGAGGCCCGCTTCAAGAAGGTCGAACGCGGTGTGTTCACGCTGGTCGGCGGGAAGGAGGGCTGACCCATGCGACGCCGCACCGAGAACCGGACCATCGAATTCCGCGGCTCGCCCGGCGGCGCCCTGGAGTGCGTCGTCACACTGCACGACGGTTGGCAGTACATCCACCGCTGCTCGGAGCAGATCCTTCGCCAGGTCGCCGCCTGGCTGGACGACCACACCGAGCTGGTGACGACGACGAGCATAGCCGACGCCATCGACGCGCCGCTGACGCAGGTGAACGTGGCGCTGGAGCTGCTCAAGGAGTGCGGCATGCTGGCACCGGTCGACGGACGACGCAGCCACACCCCTCAAAGGTTACCGCACCGCCTTATTCGGGCACGCGGTGACGTTGGGTTCCCGAATTCGCATCATCTTCCCAATCCGCTGCTCAATCCTTGTCCAACTCCCTCGTGCCAGTCTTGCCGTCGGGCGCTTCCCTATCCTCGTGCACAGCCGATAAGTCATCACTGGTGGACGGGGTCTCGATAGGCCGGAAACGTAATGAGGCGTCCAGCCCGTCGTAGAGCTGTTGGACGGCAGCGACGAAGGCAACGCACAATGAT
>SKPT01000392.1 GCA_007119405.1 Phycisphaeraceae bacterium | reverse complement strand
CAGGGGGTAGGGATGCCCGCCGCGGGCCAGCGTCAACTGTCGGCTGCGGCAGTCGAGCACGGCGTAGCATGCGGTGGTGAAGCGGACGCGGTCGCCCTGGCGCTGCAGGAGGTCTTGGTTGAGCTGGCTCATCGTCTCGCCGGGCTCGACCACGCGGTAGCCGCCGTCCAGCGCCGCGTCGACGACCTTGGTCAGCAGCGAGCGCTTGATGTACATCGTCAGCAGCGCGGCCGGCACGCCGTGGCCCACGGCGTCGGCGACGAAGAGCCCGACGTGGTGCTCGTCGAGGCGGATCACGTCGTAGATGTCGCCGCTGACGTAGCTCGCCGGCCGCCACAGCACGTGGAACTCGTAGCCGGCGACCCGCGGCATCGCCGCCGGCAGGAACTCGCGCTGAAGCTGCGCCGCCAGGCGAAGCTCCTCGTCGAGGCGGCCGATCTGCCCGGCCAGCCCACCCTGCTGCCGACGCAACGCGCTGGCCTCGGCCTCGAGATCGCTCAAGGGACCGGCCTGGCTCCACAGGGCCCGCAGCAGGCAGGTCACCGTCTCCGGCGACGCGTTGGCCGGGCACACCACCGCCCCGTCGTCGTAGGCCCGACCCGCCGGGCCCTCGCACCCGGCCCGCATGAGCATCGTCGGGATGTGCCGCTCCTGCACCTGGCCCAGCAGCTCGTAAAGCTCCCACTGGCTGGCGTCGTCCAGCAGCAGCCAGGCCACGGCCGCCTGGTCCAGCCGAGCCGGCTCCGTCAGGGCCGCGTCCAGGCCCAGCACCGCCAGCTCGGGGCGATCGGAGGCCGGCCAGGGCTCCAGCAGCCGCGTCGCCTCGGCCAGGACGCGGTCGCGCTCGGCTCGGCGGTCGGCGACCAGCAGCAATGGGCGTGCGTGAGCCATGGGTTCCTACCGGCACCCGCCCCTGGGCCGCCGCACCCCAACAACCCGATACCGGCATCATCGACTCATCGCGCCCTGGCCTTAAGCTCCTCCAGCTCCAGCTCCACCACCTCGCCCCGCGACAGGCCCAGCCGGCGGATCGAGCCCTCGGCCAGTTCGATCACGAACCGGGCCGGGCCGCGGCTCGGGTAGCGACGCAGCAGGAAGTCCGATCGGCCGTACGGCTCGACCTCCATCTCGTGCATCGAGATGATCCGCCCCTCGCTGTCCAGGTAGATCAGGTCGATCGGCACCAGGCAGCGCCGCATCACGAAGGTGCGCTCGGCGGCGTCGGGAAAGACGAACAGCATGCCCGCGTCCGGCGGGATCACCGGCCGATCCGACAGCCCCTGGTGACGTGTGGCCGAGTCCAGCGCCAGCTCCAGCAGAAACGTCTCGCCGGCGATCTCGACCTGCATCGCCTCGCCCTGGACCCACCGCTCGGCAGGGGGGGCCGGGCCACCCGGTCCCGCCGGCGGCTCACGCGAGCAGGCACCGACCATCAGCATCGTCAGCAGAACCGGCAGCAGCAGGGGGGGAGGCCAACGCATCATCTGCTTTCCAAACCGCATTCACCTCAGGCGCTGTCATCCATCATAACTTCGTCGGGCGCCGCCCCGGGCGGCGACGGCTCACGCCCTCGGCCCCGGTCACGACTGGCTCAGCAACCAGCGCTCATCCTCCGGCGTCATCACGATCGGCTCGCGGGGCAGGCGAGCGGGCTCGAACGCGTCGGCGAAGGCCGCGGCCGACATCTCCATCGGCCGCGACACGACGCCACACCAGCGGGCGATCAGGCCCACGATGCGCTGCGGCGCGACGCCGTGCTCGCGGTACGTCGTCAGCCGGGTGTCGCCGTGGCGCTTGGCCAGGCGTCGGCCGTCGGACCCGACGACCAGGGGCAGGTGGTGATACGTCGGTCGCGGGGCGGCGGGGTCAAGCAATTCGTAGAGCCGGAGCTGCCGCGCCGCCGAGGCCAGCAGATCGTCGCCGCGCACGATGTCGGTCACGCCCTGGCGCATGTCGTCGACGACGACGGCGAGCTGGTAGGCGGGCAGGCCCTGCTTGGTCGCGACGGCGAAGTCGCCCAGCTCGGCCAGGACGTCAAAGCGCTGCGGCCCGGCCACCGCATCGTCAAACGCGATCGCGCCCGCGGGCACGCGCAGGCGCCAGGCGACGGCGTCGGTGTCCGTGGCCGGGGCCGGTACGTCGACAACGCCGACGCCGGCAGGGGGGCGGCACGTACCGGGATAGCGCAGCTCCGCCCCCTCCTCGTGCGGCGCCGACTGCGCCTGCTCGATCTCGCGCCGCGTGCAGCGGCAGGGATAGATGAGCCCCGCCTCACCCAGCCGCGCCAGCGCCTGGCGGTAGGGCCGCAGGTCGCGCGACTGCTCGAGCACCGGCCCGTCCCAGTCCAGGCCCAGCCACGCCAGCACGTCCAGGGCCTCGGCTTGGGCGCCGGGCTTGACGCGCGGCCCGTCCAGATCCTCGATGCGCATCGCCACCCGCCAGCGACGCTGACGCGCCAGGGCCCAGTTCACCAGGAACGTGCGCGCGTTGCCCAGGTGCAGCGCCCCGGTCGGCGAAGGCGCCAACCGCGTGATCCGCGGGGTATCAGCAGGTTGCGTGTTGCCACTCATATCAGTTGCTGGCGGCGTTGCACCTGGGCACTGGCGGGCAAGCCGCCAGTGGCACCCGGCGCAGCGGGCCGCGGCGACGATCCGCACTGACAAGCTCCGCGGACTCCGCTTGTCAGTGGCACCCCGGCGTTACACGCCATGCCCGCCATGCCCGCGACACCCGCCCCAGCCCGTTATCGTATCCGCACCATGCCCAGCCCCACCATCCGCCACGACCCCATGCGCCTGGCCGTGCTCCTCTCCGGCTCAGGCACGACGATGCAGCACCTGGCCGAGCGGATCAACGCCGGCGAACTGGACGCGACCATCAGCCTCGTCATCGCCTCCAACGAGCGCGCCGGGGGCATCGCCCGCGCCGAGGCGCTGGGCCTGCCCGCGTTCGTCGTGCCGCGCAAGGGCTACGACGACGCCGCGGACTTCAGCGATCACATCTTCAGCCTCGTCCGCGAGGCCGGGGCCGACCTGGTCTGCATGGCCGGGTTCCTCAGCCTGCTGCCCATCCCCGACGACTACGCCCACAACGTGCTGAACATCCACCCGGCGCTGCTGCCGGCGTTCGGCGGGCAGGGGATGTATGGCCACCACGTCCACGAGGCTGTGCTCGCCGCCGGGTGCAAGCTCACCGGCTGCACGGTCCACTTCGCCGATCAGCAATACGACCGCGGGCCCATCCTGGTGCAGCGGGCCTGCCCGGTGCGCGACGACGACACGGCCGACACCCTCGCCGCCCGCGTCCAGGCGGAGGAGCGCATCGCCTACCCCGAGGCCATCCGCCTCATCGCCCAGCGCCGCGTGACCATTGAAGGCGGGCGCACGCGCGTGGCAGGTTTATCGGACGTTGGGTAGCGTCCCAGCCGCTTGCGGCTTCGCGAGACCGTGCGACCAGCAACGCGGCCCCATCGCGGATAACGCCCCGCCACCCGCAACCGCCGTGCATACGGGGAGTTGGGATTGTGACCCGGATGCAGTGGCCAGCCATCGTACGGGGTGACGAACGACCATCGCTGCCCGGGCAACCGATGTTTCAGTGGGTTCTCGTCGATGTAACGGATCGTGCGGCGGACCTCGTCGGGATGGTCGAGGAACACTTTCCAGCCGGGGCCGCCCCAGATGGGGTGATCGGTCGGGCGCAGGTCGGCTTCGCGAAGCCGCAAGCGGCTGGCTTCCTGGAGCGTGGTGATCATCTGCTCGGCCAGGTGCTTGTGCTTGCGAACCAGCACGTGGACGTGATCGGGCATGATCGCGCAGGCGTAGCAGGCGTAAGCGTTGTAGAAACGGCGGATTTCATGTGAAGCCGGCTGCACGCGCTTTCGGCCGTGGTGCAGTTGCCCGAGGTGGTTGAGGAGATCGGTCTTAATGGTCCGTGAGCTGCTGCCGCGCGGGTCATTGGGTAGCCACCAGCCGTAGGCGGTGAAGATGAGGTGGTGGGCGATGATGAGGGGTCTCGCGGACACCGGTGGTCGATGGTAATGGGTCGGCTTCGCGAAGCCGCAAGCGGCTCGGGGCCGCGTTGGGCCCCGATACAACGTCCTATAATCCATGTTATGTTCAATTCGCGGGAAGGGGGGAAGCGTCCGCACGCCCCGCCGCCGCATCGCCGCATGTCGAAGCGCGTGCCGTTGCCGCGTCCAAGGCTCAAACACCCCCGGCGCCCTCACCGTCGCCGACGTCGCCGCAGCGCCAGCAGCACGCCGGCGCCGAGCAGCGCGGCCGTGCCGGGCTCGGGAATCACCGCCGCCCAGTCGGTGCCGATGCGGAACTCGTCGAGGTAGAGCGTGTGCTCCGAGCCGAGGCCGAAGAACCGCACGTTGACAAACTTGAGCGTCTCGATGCCGGGCGCCGAGTCAATCGCCGTCGCGGCGGTCACGCCCGGCTCAGCGGTGGGCAGCGCGGCCTGCTCGTCGAAGACGAACAGGTCCGTGCGGTTGTACGTCGACGAGCCGCCGTCCTTGGAGAACTTGCCGACGACGAAGAACGTCTCGCCGCCGACGGCGTTGATGCTGCTGTTGACGGTCTCGTCGCTGGAGCTGCCGACGCGGGCGAAGAACGGGTTGCCCGCCGCGTTGCGGAAGCCCACGCCCAGCGCATCGGAGGCGTTGCCGAAGGCGTTGGCATCGTCGGTGACGTGAACGTTGATGAACTGGCTGGACGTGAAGCCGGGCTCGAGCTGGATGAGGAAGCTGAGGTAGATGGTGTCGTTGTCGGGGGCGTCGGCGGTGTACTCGAATTGCCGGGCCAGGCCCACGTCAAGGTCTGAGCCGGTGTTCGTGACGCGCACGGCCTGCGTGCCGCCGCTGATGCCGGCGGCGGCCAGCGACTTTTCGACCACCTGGACCTGCCCGGCGCCGGCGTCGCTGTTCCAGGCCTGGTAGGTGCCGGCCTCGACCCAGTTCTGACCCTCCGCCAGGCCGTCGACGTCAACGGGCGCGGCGGAGCTCTCGAACCCGTCATAGGCCAGCAGCGCCGCGGACGCCTGGCCGGAGAGCAGCATCGTCACCGCGGCACCGGCCGCCCATGCAAAATGCCTGATCACGTTCATCGTGGTCTCATCCCTCCAAAGATGTTGCCGACCGTGCCAACCATAACCCCTAAAGCCAGGCCATGCAACGAAAAACCGTTGTCCTGGACCCCCGGTCACCCCCCTGCCGGGGCGTCGCCCGGCGGGCGAGAAATCGCTGTAAGACACTATAAAATAATCTGTTATAATCATAATGCTTGACTCGCCGGGGCGGATGTCGGGTGGGTAGAGCGAAGCGAAACCCACCGGTTTTGTCGAGGACTCACGGCGTTCGTGGTGGGTTTCACTGCGCTCTACCCACCCTGCATCCGCAACCCCTGCGCCCTCCGCGAGAACCCGCCCGGGTGATGAGCCCGCGTCACCAGCCGCGCCACTGGAACGCGGCCGTGCCGGGGGGTACCATCGAGGATTCCCGACCGGAGCCCAGCCGTGCCCACCCCCCCT
>SKPT01000162.1 GCA_007119405.1 Phycisphaeraceae bacterium | reverse complement strand
GTGGGGATGCCCATGCGGTTGCCGTAGTCGCGCACGCCCGCGACGACCTGCTTGAGGATGCGGCGCGGATGAATCACGCCGCGCGGCAGCTCCTCCCCCTCCACTGTTGGCGGCGCGACGCAGAAGGTGTCGGTGTTGGCGATCGGCCGCGCGGCGAGCCCCGTGCCCAGGATGTCGCGGATGCACCCGCCGATGCCCGTCGCCGCTCCGCCGTAGGGCTCGATGGCTGAAGGGTGATTGTGCGTCTCGACCTTGATGCACACGCCCAGCTCGTCATCGAAGCGCACGATGCCCGCGTTGTCCTCGAAGACGCTCACGCACCATTTGTCGTGTGGCGGTTCGCGCATCAACTCGTGCGTTGCCGCCGCGACCGTGCTCCGCAGCAGGTTGTGGATCGTCACCGACCCGTCCTCGTGCACCTCGTGACCCGGTCGGCCGGCGAACTCGATCACGTCGCCATCACCCACCTGCCGATAGCGGATCGTGCTTTTGAGCGTCTTGTGCACGCAGTGCTCGGACCACGTCTGCGCCAGCGTCTCCAGCTCCACGTCCGTCGGCTCGCGGCCGGCTTCGCGGTAGTAGCGTTGGATGGCCTGCATCTCCTGAAGGCTCAGGAACAGGTGCCCGTCGCGCGACAATCGCTCAAGCGCCGCGTCGTCAAGGGCGCGGATGTCGACGTGATGCAGGCTCAGCTCATACCGCGTCCCGTGCAGGAACGCCTCCGGCCAGTAGGGGGCCAGGTGGATCTGCTCGATGACGGGGTTCGCCAGCGCCCGTTCGGCGAAGCGGGTCAGCGCGGCCTCGTCCGGCGGGGGGCCGGCGAAGCTCAGGTCGTAGCGCACGGCCGTGCGCACGTCGATCGCGTCGCGCTCGAGCCCCGCGACCGCCTCCGTCGCGGCGTCGCGCGTCGACTCGGCCACCGGGTCCATCACCCCCGGCTTGTGATGCACCTCGATCACCGCCGTCGCCACTTCCCCCGCCCCATCGCCCCCCGGCTCCACGTCCGCCACGCCCACCACCGCACGCTGGCTCACCGGGTCCGCCAACAGGGCCTCGGCCAGCTCCGCCACCTGCGCCTCGCTCAGCGCCGCCTCGATGAGGTACACGCGCGCCCCGGCCGCGGATGTCGGCGGCACATCGAGCTCGGCCCGCGCCTCGGCCAGCGCCCGCTCACCGAGCGGGTCGAGCTCGCCGGCCCGCGTCCACACCTCCACGCGATGCACCGGCCGGGCCCCCGCGGCCGCGCCGTTCCGCTCTGTCGAAATCGTGGTCATGAGGACGGATCATAGCGACGCCCGCGCCACCCGTCCGTCGCCATGCCTCCGTCCGGCGCCGGTTGCCACCGACAAGGCCGTCCCCGGCCCTGTCAGTGTTCGATCGCGATCGACGCGGCATTAATGACGTTTGCATGGTTGATTTAACGTCGCCCGCGCCCGTGCCACGGCTTGTCCCGAAGGGCAAGCCGTGCGCTTGCCGACGATCGCACGGCTTGCCGCTTCGCGGTCAAGCCGTGGCACCCAATCACAAATCAGAAATTCCACCGCAGCCCCAGCTCCAGGATGTGCAGGCGGGGGGCACGTGTGCGCGAGCCGTTGAACGACAGGCTCTCGGTCGAGAAGAAGCGATAGCCGGCGTTGGCGGTCAGCCGCGGCGTCATGGCATGCGAGACGCCGAGCATGAACTGGTACGCCAGCACCCAGTCCCGGTCGCGCATGCGCCGCTCGGCCACGGGCAGCACGGCCGTGTCGCCGGTGATCGGGTCGACGACGACCTCGTCGAACTCGGTCATGCGCACGTCGCTGCGCACCCGCGAGGCGCCCAGCCCGGCGCCGAAGTAGAAGTTCGTGCCCGGATAGACCTGGGCGTCGTAGTAGAGGTTGCCCATGGCCGACATGAAGCTCATATCGCCGCGGGCGTCGGCGAGGCTGGGCAGCGGCGGGGCGCTCTCGACGCGGTCGACGTCGTTGGAGCGGTAGGAGAACTCGGCCTCGACGCGGAAGGGGCTGGTGTCGTAGCCCACCGCCGCGGCGAAGCCCAGGCCGTCGTCCATGAACAGCCGCGTGCTGCCGGCCGTGTCCATGCCCTCGACGCGGTTGACGCGGAAGTCCTGCATGATCGTGTAGGAGCCGCTGCCGGCGATGTAGAACCCCGTCGTGTCGACCTGCTCGAAGAACGCCCCGGCGGGCTGAACCGCGATCAGCCCCGCCAGCGCCACCGCCAACCCCTGAGCCGACTGTCTGCAACCCTGGATCGAGATCACGTTGCTGCTCCTTGCTTGCCTGGCGCCCGGGCCCGGCCGGCCGCGAGCCAAGATCGTAAGCCCGGCGGGCCGCGGCCACAACAACCGCGCCGCCTCACCCTCTTCCCATCGGCTCCACGACGGGCCCGCGCCAGCATCGGATCCCGATTCTCGGACCGCGGGTGTACGACAGGCCTGGGGCAGATGAATCCTGCGAACCAAACGCCCGGAACGTCGGGCCTGCGAGGCCCTGCGGCAGCGCCCCGGCAGGGGCGAAGGGGTGTAGCCACGGGTGGAGCGCAGCGGAACCCGTGGCTGTCACGAATAAACGAACGCCGCCCCGGACGGGGCGGTGGCAGGGTGTTTTCAACGCCGCCTCTGCCCCGCCGGGGCAGGCTGATCCCTGGCCACGCTTCCCACGGGTTCCGCTGCGCTGCACCCGTGGCTACAGCCCGTCGCCCCTTCGGGGCGGCTCATCAGGCCTGCCCGCAGAAGCTCGGGCGATGAGCGACACCCAACGCCGAAGCTCGCACGTCGCCCGCCACCATTTTGAGGTGCACTCGTGCCTCGGCGCCGCCTGCGGCGTGGGCGGTGGAAATCGTTCGGCAAGAAGGCATTTGCAAGGTACATGGGTTTCGGTGCGCCCGGGCACTGGCGGGCAAGCCTCCAGTGGCACCCCGATCATCGCACGTCGCCCGGGGGCCGGGGCGTATCTTCTATACTCCGGGCCATGCCTGTATTCATCGACGACGCGCGAGTGGAGCTGGGGGGCGACGACCTGGCCGGCGTGCTGGAATCGGCCCGCCGTCACCTTCAGCCGCGCAGCCGGGTGGTGGTGGAGGTGGAGGTGGACGGGCGTCGCGTGCCGCCGGACGAGCTGGAGGACGCGGCGCGGCGGCCGGTGGCGGGGGCGGAGGTGCGGCTGACGTCGGCGGACCCGCGTCAACTGGTGACCGAGACGCTGGAGCAGGTGCAGCGGCGGCTGGACGAGGCGAGGCAGGTTCATGAGGCCGCCGCCGAGCAGCTCCAGGCCGACCAGGCCGACAAGGCCATGGCCGAGCTTGGCCAGGCGATCGAGATCTGGATCCAGACGCAGCAGTCGGTGCTGCACACGTCGATGCTGCTGGGGCTGGATCTGTCGAGCCTGCGCGTGGGCGAGACGCGGTTCGAGGACCTGACGGCCGAGCTGCTGAGCCGGCTGCAGAGCCTCAAGGCGCACCTGAGCAGCCGGGACACGGTGGCGCTGGCGGATGAGCTGGCGTACGAGTGGCCCGAGGTGATCGAGCAGTGGCAGCAACTCATCGCGCTGCTTCTGCAACGCGTCGAGCAGTAAGCTCCGTCCGGAAACCGCAGGAGTGGGGGTGCCACGGCTTGTCCCGAAGGGCAAGCCGTGTCTCCGTCGGCCGTCACACGGCTTGCCGCTTCGCGGTCAAGCCGTGGCACCCACTTTTCGAACGGAGCCTGGCACCACCGTTTCGCGGAGCGGCAAGCCGCGGGCCCGGTGGTGGGTTACGCGCCCCATCCCAGGCGTTGGGCGACCTCGCTGAGGATGGCGTAGTAGGCCATGGTCTGGGCCGGGGCGCTGATGGGCAGGATCTTGACGCTGTAGCCGGGCAGCTCGATGGCCTGGTCGCCCGGGGGCCAGGGCAGGTCGAAGTAGAGGAAGTTGTCGTGGGGCTTCATGTCCAGCGCCGGGCCGTAGGGCGAGGTGTGGATGAGGCGGACGCCGCGGTCCAGCCAATGCTGGACGTGGTCCTTGTTGACGGGGGCGTAGCCCATGTGCAGGACGGTGTCGCCGTCGGCGAAATCGCCGGGGATGCCGCGGGCGAGGTTGCTGATGGACGGGCCCCAGGTCAGCGGCGGCTCGAAGGACTCGTCGTCCTGAGGCCAGTCGAAGATGTCGGGATAGCTGTGGCCGACGCCGACGACCCAGGTGCGCCGGCCGTTGGCGCGGGCCTCGGCGAGCCAGTCGGCGGCCTGGGTGAGGCGGTCGATCTGGCCGGTCAGCGTCTGACGGATCGACTCGGTGCGGTCGATGTAGGCGGTGGCGATCGCGCCGGGGTCGGGCGGGGGGATGTAGAGGTTGTCGTGGAAGAGTGGAACGGGCCAGGGCTCCTGGAGGTTGTCCTTTTTGGTGAAGCAGGCGTTGCGCACGTGGGAGCCTTCGAACCAGACGCTCATGTAGATGATGGGCATCTTGCCGCCGCGGGTGCAGGCGGCGATCATCTCGCCGGCGGCGGCCCAGCCGCGGACGAACTGGTGAAAGCCCTGGAAGCTGACGAGCGGATCGATGTCCTTGAAGCGGTAGCGACCCTCGGCCGGGTCGGCGCCGCCGGTGAACCCGGCGAAGCGCTCGTGGTTGGCGAGGTCGCCGAGGTCCTCGCGTCGGCCGTTGACGAAGACGCGGCCGGGGCTGTCGAGCAGGCGTTGGAGGTTTTCGTCGTCGGTGGGGTTCCACTTGCGTGGGTCGGGTGTGGCGATGTAGGCGACGTCGTTGTCGGAGCCGGTCTGCGGTTGGGGTCCGCCGGCGGCCCATCGTCCGCGTCGCCGGCCGCGCAGCCCCATGAGCCCGCCGGCCCGGCCGCCGAACTCGCGCGGCCACCAGGCGGCGACGCGCGCGGCGGAGATGTCGCCGCCGGCGAGCAGCGGCTGGGCCATGTCGTGGCCGAACCGCGACAGGGCGGGCACGTCGGCGCGGATGCGCTCCAGGTGCCGGGCGACTTCATCGAGATAACGCTGCGCAGGGCTCTGCACGTCGGTGGCGGCGGCGGTGGACATCGGGGGAAAGCTCGGCGGTTGGGGGGGAGGCAGTTCAGAATTCAGAATTCAGAATGCAGAATGCAGAATTCAGAGTGCGGAGCGGCGGGGCCGGTTTCTGCATTCTGCATTCAGCATTGTGCATCTTCCGTTCACAGTTCCTTGACGCGGGGACGGTAGCGCTCCAGCAGTTTGGCGTTGAACTCGTCGCCGCCGGGCAGGTTGGCGCTGCGGAAGATCGGCGGCTCCAGGCCGCGCTCCTGCATGGCGACGACGGCCTCCATGACCATGCGGTGAGCGATGAACGCGTCGATCATGGTTGACGTCGGGGCGATGGGCACGTCGAAGCCCTCGACGTGGAAATCGGCGTCGCCGAAGGGGTTCTCGTCGTCGATCTTCAGATCCGCGTAGTCGAACAGGTGCTTCTTGTTCGGATGGCGGATGTGGTGATCCTTGGGCAGCTTGGCGGGCCAGTCGCTGGACGAGACGGCGATGATCTTGGCGCCGCGCTTCTTGGCTTCGTCGGCGGCGTCGATGGTGGTGGGGTTCAT
>SKPT01000061.1 GCA_007119405.1 Phycisphaeraceae bacterium | reverse complement strand
CCGCTGGCGCTCGACATCGTCGTCGTCGCCGATCGGGTGCTGGATAACGATGAGATGGCGCGGGTCGCGCCGGCGGTTGCGCTGGTGCAGCAGGGCCTCATCGATCGCCGGTGACCCGACATTGAAGACGTGCTCGGCCCGCTCGCCCATGCGGACAATGCGTCGCCGGCTCGCGGCGGTGGCGGGGAAGTGGATGTGGGCGAGCTTGGTGATGGCGTGGCGCATGGCCTCGTCGGCGACGCCCTCGGCCCGGTCGCCGCCGTGGATGTGCGCCACGTGCACCCCGCCGACGCTGCCCGCCGTCGCGGCCGCGAACGCCTCGATGCGATCACCGAGCACAAGCACGATGTCGGCGTGCAGATCGACGAGCGCCTTGCCAAGCCCGGCGACGCCCCGCGCCAGCGCCGCGACGTCCGCGGCCCGGCCGCGCTCGCCCTTGCGCTGCATCGCGACGCGCTTGTCGATGCGCAGGCCCCAGTGATCGCGCACGCTCCGCCACGTGCCGCGCGTCAGGTGCGTGCCCGTGACGATGCAGCGCAGCGTCAGCGCCGCATGCGCATCGATGGCGTGCACCACCGGCGCGAGCAGGCCCAGCTCGGCTCGCGTGCCGGTGACCACGGCGATGGTGCGACGCACGCCGCTCATTGCGTCTCGACGTCGTAGATGAGCACCCGCTCCCAGAACGCCTCGCACCGCTGGCGGAAGCGGTCGTGGACGGGATGCACCTGGTACGCATCGTGAGCCGCGCTGTCGTCGAAGATCGTGATCAACGCGTAGGAATAGCTCGTGTCCACGACCGGCCGATCCGACGGCGCCGACGTGCCGATGTGGATCGACCGCAGCGACTCGATGTCGCCCAGGGCCGCGAGCTCGCGCTTGAACGCGGCCTCGTCCTCGTCGCTGATGCCGGGCTTGAGCCAGAAATAGACGCTGTGGATGAACATGAGGCCTTTTCCTTCTCAACAGAACCGCGAAAAGCGAAGCGTGCGAAGAACGCCAGGTCGCCCCTTCACCATTGGTCGACAATCAACTCGGTGGCATTGCGATGGCTCATTCCTGGCCGATTCCCCGCAGCACCGTTTCGGCCACGCGGCGGTCGTGCTCGTCGTCGACGTCGACGACCTCGCCCGGCTGCGTCACGATCGCGCGCCGGTCGCGCCCGAGGAACGCGTGCGGCTGACCCTCGGCGACGGTGAACAGACTCTCGCGCCGCACGGCGATGATCCCGCCGTCGAGCGCGTACACGGCTGGCAGGTCCTGCCGACGATACACCGCGTTGGTTTCGTAGGGCTCGATCGCGTCGCCGTCGGCGCCGGTGAGGCGCTTCATCCAGTGCGGGTGCATCTTGCCCACGGGGCGGACGCTCTGGACGCTGTCGCAGCCGGTGTCGCGCAGCTTCGCCACCGCACGGTCGGCGAGATCGGGCGGGCGCACCGGCACGTTGGCGTAGAGCAGCACCGCCGCGTCAAACCGCTCGCCGTGCTCGGCCTCGACCTGCTCCAGCGCGTGCCGGGCCGCGGCGTCGACCGTGGCGGTGTCCGACGCCAGCTCGGACGGGCGATCGATGACCGTCAGCGCATGATCGCGCGCGATCGCCGCCAGCTCATCGCTGTCGGTCGAGACGATGACGCGGTTGAGCGACCGCGCCCGCAAGGCGAACTCGATCGTCCACACGATCATCGGCCGACCGGCCACCGGCAGCCCGTTCTTGTTCGCCAGCCCCTTGCTGCCCGCCCGGCCAAGGATGATGCACAACGTGGTCATGAGACGGTCAGCTTAACGGGTCGGAACCACCGATGCATGATGAGGCATGATGATGCGTTGGATTCGTGTGGGTGACGCTGACGCGTTGGTCGTCACGGCCGATGCCATTCGGTGCACCGGCCGCAGAGCATCGCCGGCTCGTAGCGTCCGGCGCGATGCGCCGCCGCGTGCGCGTGGACGCGCTGCCAGATCGTCGCCAGCTCCTCGCCGGCCGCGTCGCCCAGCGATGCGCGGCCCAGCCAGTCCTGGTCGCACAGCGCCACGTGGCCGTCGCTGAGGATCGTCATCCGCGTCCCGAGTTGCCGACACGCCACGCGCCGCGGCGGGGACATGGGCACCGGGCTCTGCTCCGGCATCAGGCCGCAGCCCGATTGCGCCGGTTCGATCACCGGCTGGGCGCCGATCATCAGCCAGCGGTCAAAGAAGGGCTCGAGATCATCGAGCGTCTGGTGCGTCTTGGCCAGCCGGGGGACGATCCACGGCAGGGCGGCGCGTTCATCGTCGCCGCGCGCGGCGCGCTGCTCGACGAGGTAGCGCAGGTTGTCGGTCACGTGCATGAACGCGTCCTCGCCCATCACCTGGCGGTAGGTCTGCCCGGTGTCCGCGTTCAGCCGCACGCTCACCGCGTCGATGGGCAGCTCGAGCAGCCGGTCCAGCGCGGCGCGGGTGCAATGCAGGTCGGTGTCGATGCAGATGCCCATCACGCCCGCCTCGTGCGCGTCGCGCACGATCTCGTCCCAGGCATCGTGCAGCAGCGCGTCGCCCAGGCCGCCGAGGCGCAGCGCCACGTCGCCGGCCAGCGCCTCGTCGCCGAGCTGCTCGAAGATCCGCCGGGCGATCGCCGGGTCCAGCTCGCCGCGCTCGAGCTTGACGTGATGCTGGGGCGTGATCGGCCCGGTGGCCGGGCGATGGGGCGTCAGCTCGAGCGTGACCTGCTGCGGCAGGAAGCGGTGCAGCACGTGCTCGACGCGGCGGGCCGCGTCCGTCACGCGCAACGCGTCGGCCTCGTCGATGGCGTCGCCGAGCTCGTCGGCGATGGCCTGCACCAGCGCCGCGCTGCGCGGCGTGTCGCAGGCCAGGCGCAGGTAGGTGTCGCGCACGGAGGCGGGGACGGGCACGTTCACCTCGCGCCCGATCGCGTCGGCCTGCGGCTTACGCGGGTTGTAGGCCAGCGCCTGCCCGAAGCATGAGTGATGCTCGGCCAGTTGATCGAGCGTCGCCTGGCCGGTGACCACGCCCGCCAGGCCCGGCGGGGCCTGGGTGAACGTGAGCTTGTACGCCTCGGGGTGCTCCAGGTGCAGCGCGAGCTGGGCCTCGGCGTAGGCGGGGTCGAGCAGCGGCCAGTCGCCGCGCACGATCAGCGCCGCCGACGCCCCGCTGGCCTTGAGCGCCGCCGCCAACGGTGCGGCCGGCAGCGCCTCGTCGAACGCGCAGGCCGTGCCCAGCCCGCCGCGCCACGACGCCAGCGACCACTTGCGCGCCGACACCCAGCGCGCATCACGCGTCATTCCCGGCTGCACGGGGAAGGCGTCGACGGCCTTGCCCACCGCCTCGGCGTCGATCGCGCTCAACGGATGCTGCTCGGCCGGGTGCACCAGGATCACGCGCTGCACCTGCCTGACGCGCGCCACCCGTCGCAGCGCGTGCTCGAGCACCGTCCGCGAGCCGAGCCGATCGCGCAGGCGCGAGCGCAGCCCGAACCGCGTCCGCTGAAGATCAACCACAACCAGCGCCACGGCCTGCGTCATGATGCGTTACCGGAAGGAATGAGCCACGGATGAACACAAATGAACACGGATAAGAATGAGGAAGCCAGGCAGCCAGGACAACGCAGGGCGTCAGGCGAGACCGCCAAGCGCGCCCGCCGCTTGCGGCTTCGCGAGGCGGCACGACAACCTGTCACCTTCGCGAACCCCATCACATGCCCTTGCCCTGCTCGCCTTCCGTCTCCTTCTTTCCTCCTTTCCTGGCTTCCTGGCTTCCTTATTTTCCACTTCCGCTTTTTCTTGTCCTACCCGCGCACAGCCGCGGCCTGCACTCACGCCGCCGCCGCCGCATCGTGGCGCGCCAGGCTCGCCCGGGCGCGCTCGAGGGCGGCGGCGAAGATGTCCAGCACCTCGTCGCACGCCTGGATCAGCCAGTCCAGGTTCTCCATGTCGCGCTCGAGCTGGCGACGCTGGCGCATCATCGCGTCGTCGCCAGCGTGGGCGATGGCGCGGTCGGCCTTGGCGCGCTTCAGCGCCCCGATGGTGTTCAGCGCGTTGACCAGTTGAAACGCGTCGTCCAGCTCCCCCGCGACGCGCTGCTGGTGCTTTTGCACTTCACGATACAGCCGATGCACGCGCTTCTGATCCCGCTGATGGCGCAGCATCTGCTCCAGCAGCGGCAGGCAGCGCCGGCTGGTGCGCTTGAGCTGCTCCACCTCGCGCCGCCGCTGCCCAAGACGCTCCACCACCAGCGCCAGCCGCGACGCGTCCAGCCCGCGCGGGGGCACCGGCAGCGCGCCGACCGGCTGCGTGGCGAAGCGCTGAAGCGCCTCGGCCAGCGGCATGGCCTCGGTGCCGGCCTTGGGCACGCCGCCCTGCGTCGCGTCGATGATCCGCTGCGGCGCCTCGGCGAAGTCGCGCTCGAACTGCCGGTGATACGTCGCCATCTGCTCATCCGTGTAGATCGCACGGCCGTCGGCCCCCGGCACCTTGCGCAGATGGTTGCGGTGGCGCACGATCCGCTGCCACTCCATCATCTCCAGCGTGTTGAACGCGCCCAGCTCGGCCGACCACACCTGGTGCGTGGCCGTGCCCGGGCAGTAGTACAGCCCGTCGGAGAAGCCCAGGTCCTGCCCGATGAACACGATCGGGTCGCAGCCAAGATGCTGCGCGAGATAAAACGACAGGTGCGCCACCGTCGTCGCCGACGGCAGCTTCATCCCCGGCTGGGCGAGGCCGGCCAGCACGTCATCGCAGAAGCTGTTGCGCAGCAGCCGAATCGGCCCGGGGTAGCTGTCCAGGATCGTCGGGTGCGCCTTGGGCTCGGCCACGAGCGTCACCTCGGCAAGCTCGGGCAGGCCTTCGTAGAAACGCTGGCAGATCTGCGAGTAATCCAGCGCCGTGACGAAGTCCGGGCGAATGCCGCGATCCAGCAGCGGCTTGAGCGTGGTCTGCGCGGTGATGATGACGACGTTCTCCCGCACCCGCGCGTCGCGCAGCAGGTCGATGTTGCGCGCCAGGCTCGGCCCGGCGGCGACGCACACCGCCACCCGGCCGGCCGCGGCGTTGTGCAGCTCATCGACGCCCGCCCCGGCCAGGTAGTGATCGAGGTTGCACGAGAGGTTGCGACACGTCCGCGCCGCGTTGACCAGGGCCGTGGCCACGTTCGTGCGGCAGAAAGCCAGCGTCTGCGTGACCATCTGCCCGAACGCCTTGAGCGCCTCGCCGTGGACGCGCCGCGTCGGCGGATGCGTCACGAGCTTCGTGCCCTGCGTGAGCACGCCCGCCCAGCGCTCGACGCGCCGCGTCAGGCCCGCCTGGTCCATCGTCGCGTCGCACAGCAGCACCTGCCCGCGTCCGAGCCAGGCGCTGTGGTCGATCCGTTCGAGCACCGCCCGCAGCAGGGCCACGTCCGGCTCGTAGACGATCACCAGGCCATCGCCGGCTGAGCGTTTGGCCAGTTCCGCGACGTGATACCCCAGGCCCATGCCCAGTACGACCACGCAGGCGCTGGCCTGGAAATCGACGTCGGCGATGAGCTTGCCCGCCTCCTGGGCCGGGTCGTATCGGCTGGCCAGCCACAGCTCACCCCCCGCGGCGGGGCCCGCCT
>SKPT01000292.1 GCA_007119405.1 Phycisphaeraceae bacterium | reverse complement strand
TCGCCTGGCCGGCGGTGATCGCGCCGGCGGCGCTGACGGCTCCGCTCGTCGCCGTGGCGCCAAGTGCGCCGCCGACATCGGCGCTATCGAGCATCACGGCCTGCCCGGTCAGCGTTGCGGCGCCTGCGGCGAGGTGCTCGCCGATCGTCAGCGCGCCACCGGCGTCAACGTCGAACGTGTCATCGACATCGACGCTTGCCAGTTCCACGTCGCTGCCGAGCACGCTGGCGGCGTCGGCGGCGAGGTGGTCGGTGATGGCCACGGCGCCGGTCGCGTTCACCGTGAGCATGCCGGTGACCGCGACGCCGGCCAGGGTGACCTCGTCGCCGCCGAGCAATGCCCCGGCCGCGGTGATCGGGCCCGTGGCGGCGAGCGACTGGTCGGCCTCGGCGTCGAGCGAGCCGGCGAGATCGACCGAGGCGAGGCTGATCTCGCTGCCGGCGAGCGTGGCGGCGTCGGCGTCGAGGGGGCCGGCGATCGTCAGCGCGTCGGCCGCGTCGACGTCGAGCGTGCCGGTGAGCTCGACGCGATCGAGCGTGACGCCACTGCCGACGATGGTGGCCTCGGCGGCTTCAAGCTCGTTGGCGATGTTGACCGGGCCGCCGGCGACGACGTTCAGCGGGCCGGCGAGTGTGGCGCTGTCGAGCGAGACGGCGTTGCCGTGCAGCGTCGCCTGCCCGGCGGTCAGCGCCGCGATGCTCAGTCCGCCGGACTGCGCGTCGGCCATGAGGCTGGCGGCGAGCGTGGCGTCGGCGAGCTCGATGCCGTGGCCTTGCAGATCGGCAGTGCCGGCGGTGAGTGGGCCCAGCAGCGTCACCGCGCCGGTGGGGGCGTGCAGCCGGACGTGCCCGTCGGCCGTGACCTGGCCAAGGCTCAGGCCAAGGTTCGAGCCGGCGGCGACGTCCAGGCTCGTCACCGGCCGCACGTCGCTGCCGACCTGGCCCGTGACGGTCACCATCCCCGCCGCCTCGAGCGCCACGTCGTCGCCGAGCAACTGGCCGGCGATCGTGACATCGCCGGCCCCGGCCTGAGCGGTGAAGAGCGTGGCCACCTCCACGTCCGCCAGCGACATGCTCGGGCCGCGCAGCTCGGCCTGCCCGGCGGCCAGCGTGCCGCCGACGCTCAGCGGGCCCGCGTTGGCGAACACGTCCAGCAGCCCCGTGACGGTCACGTCCGCGAGCTGGATCTGCCCGGCCGTGATCGTGGCGCTGTCGGCCGTCAGTGCGCCGGTGGCCGTCAGCGCCCCGGCCGTGCTGGCCGTCAGCGTGCCGGCGTCGACCTGGGCAAGGTTGATCTGCCCGGCGCTGAGCAGGGCGAGGTCGGCGGCGAGGCGGTCGGCCACGTCCAGTTCCGCGTCGACGTCGGCAATCAGCTCATCGACCTCGACGCCCGCCAGCGCGATGCTCCCGGCGGCGAGGTCCGCCGACGATGCCGCGAGCGTGCCGCCGATCACCAACTCGCCCGGCGTCAGGGCGAGCAGGTCGTCGGCCAGCTCGACTCCCTGGAGCTCGATATCGTCGGCCTGTAATTCGGCGCGCTGGGCGGTCAGGGCGCCGGACAAGGTCAAGGCGCCATCCAGGGCCGTGGCGATCATCGGGCCGGCGAGGCTCACCTGGGCGAGGTCGATCTGCTCGGCCGTGAGCTGCGCCTGCGTGGCCGAGAGCGGACCGGTCACGGCCAGGGCCGCGCCGGCGTCGACGGTCAGCTCGCCGGCGTCGACGGAGGCCAGGCTCACGTTCGCCGCGGCGATTTCGACGTCGCCGGCGCCCAGGGCGTTGCTCACGGCCAGGTCCCCGGCCGTGACCTGCGCGAGCAGGTCCCCGACGTTGAGCGCCCCGGCCGTGAAGCCGGCGTCGGCCAGGACCGTCAGCGTGCCGGCCGGGTCACCGGGTGTCGGCGCGGTGGTGTCGATCGTCACTTCGGCGGCGTCGATGGTGTCGGCCTCGAGCGCCACGTGCCCGGCGTGCGTGCGCACGTCGGCGCTGGCGTCGAATGCAATCTCCGCGGCGGTGAGCGTCAGCCCGGCGTCGCCGGCGAGCTCGAGCAGCCCACCGTCCATCGCGGCGAGGGCGATCTGCTGGTTGGTGGACAGGTCGATTGCCGCCCCGCCGCCGGCGAGCGTGGCGGCGTGCTCCAGCTCCTCCTGGTAGAGCGTCAGGTCGCCGGCGGGGTCGTCGTCGTGCTCATATTCGCCCGTCCCGTCGCCGGGGGCCTGGCCGCCCTGGACGAGCACGTCGCGGTCGCGCATCGCCAGGGCGTAGACGTCGCCCGCGGCCATGGAGATCTGCCGCGCGTCGGTCACGGCGGCCGGGCCCTGCTCGACGGTGCCCGGGCTCGGGGCGTCGAGGCGGATGACGATGTGGCCGTCGCGGCGGGCCAGCAGCACGTCGTCGCCGGCGGCCAGGGCGATGGTGCCGTCGGGCACGCGGATGGTGCCCAGGTTTTCGACGTGCCGGCCGATCAGCGCCGCCACGTGCTGGGCGTCGATGGTCACCGAGGCATCGGCAACCCGCACGTCGCCCTGGGGCTGGAAGCGGTGCAGGTGGTTCTGGAAGTCGGCGTCGGAGAGCTCGGCGGCGGCGGCGTAGATGCCCCCGACGTCGATGACGGCGTCGCCGGCGAAGGTGATGCCCGCGGGGTTGACGAGGTAGACGATGCCGTTGGCGTGCAGGTTGCCCTGGATGGTGGTCGGGTCGCCGGAGTCGATGCGGTTGAGGACCCGGCTCAGGGCGCCGGGCTGGTCGAAGGAGACGGTCTGGCCGGGGGCGATGTTGAAGCGGGCGTAGTTGATGATCGCGCCGTCGCTGGCCTGGATGTTGATGGTGCCGGCCTGGGGGTCGACGATGACGGTGTCGCCGTCGAAGAGCACGTCGCCGACGGGCGGGACGTCGCTGAGCTCGACGCCGGGCTGGGCGTGGGCCAGGCCGCCGGCCAGCGCGACGGCCGCGGCCAGGCGGGCCAGCCGCCGGCGGCGTGCGCTGCCGCGGCGTCCAGGGGCAACTGAAGGCATGCGGTCTCTCCTCTTCCCGACACCGGGCCCCGAGGCAGGGACCGGGACTCGCCCCATCGGTTCAATATACGACGGAAACGACAATATGTAAGCGCCGATCGCTGACTTCCGTGTCCCGGGCTTCGCGCAGGGCCACGCCGTAGTCGGCGCGGAGAGCGAGGTTGTGCTTGTAGGTGAACTCGACACCGACGCCCGTGCCGAAGAGGGTGTGCTCGTCGGGGGCGAAGGCGGCCTGCTCGTAGGTCCAGACGCGGCCGACGTCGACGAAGCCGCGGAGCATGAGGTTCCAGTCCGGCCGGCCGTAGACCGTCTCGGGGCGGAAGCGGAAGGGCCGGCCCAGGAGCAGGCTCTGGTCGCGCGGGCCCGGGCGGAGCAGGCGGGGCAGGTGCAGGCGGTACTCGGCGGTGGCGACCAGGCTCGAGTCGCCGGGCAGGATGGCCTCGGGATAGCCCCGCACGGTGTGCAGGCCGCCCAGCGTCTGCTGGAACTGCGGCGCGAGCCGATTCCGGAACGAGTACTGGCCGCGCACGCTCAGGGCGATCTGGTGCGCCAGGGTCGAGGAACCGGGCGTGGACGGGTCGTCGAAGGCGGCGCGGTTGAGCACCGGCTCGAGGAAGAAGGCGTGGCTGAGCTCGCCGGTCAGGAGCATGAAGTCCCGGTCCCGCTCGCGCAGGCCCATGCGGCCGAGCTGGCGCATCTCGTTGAGGTCGGTGCCCGCGACGCCGGGCAGGTTATGGCTCCATTGCAGTGAGCCGAACGTCTCGGCGACGTCGGTGCGGCGCTCCAGTTCCAGGGCGACGGTGGGCAGGAAGAAGGGGGTCTTGCCGTGCTGCTGGAAGAGCTGGTTCTCGACCTCGATGTGGCGGTACTGGGCCCCGACGAGCAGGTCGAGGAAGAGTTGCTGGTGCTGGTGGAGGTTCCAGATGAGGTCGGCGCGGGCGGACCACTGCCTGCCGCGGAAATCCTCGCCGAGCAGGCCGACGTCGCGGGCGGTGAACTCGGAGTAGGCGGCGCCGAGGCGGTAGCGCCAGCGGTGTGCGTCGGGCAGGGGGGCCTCGTAGGAGCCGGTGACGGCGTGGGTGTCCTCGAAGCCGGCGGTGAGGTAGTCGAGCGCCAGGACGTCATCGCGGTTGGTCAGTTGGTGGTGGATGAAGCCGAAGCGCTGGCGCCACTGGCCGATCGACTCGCTGCCGGTGTTGGAGGTCTGGAAGTAGACGAGCCAGGGCCGGCGTTCGCTGACGAGGAAGTCCAGCGCGACCTCGCCGGGCTCGTGGCCGGGGGCGACGGCGAGCTCGACGCGCCGGCCGGGGTGGCGGTTCAGGGCGTAGAGGTATTCGTCGAGCTCGTCGGTGCGCAGCAGGTCGCCGTGCGGCGGGCCGGGCGTCAGCGGAGCGTGTGCGAGGATGCGGCGGTGGGCGGGGTGATTTTCGGGGTCAACGTCGTCGCCGAAGCGCGGCCCGCGCGCCAGCGTGCGGAGCTGGCCGACCGTGGCCGTGTGGATGACGAAGGCGAGGTGGCGCTGGTTGGGCTCGCGCAGGTCCTGGCCGTCGGGGCTGATCTGCTCGGGGGCGGGCAGGGCCAGGACGCCGGAGAAGCCGCGGGCGTTGAGGTGCTCGACGATGCCGGTGCTGATGGTCTGCAAGGCCGAGGCGCCGAAGCGGCGGAGCAGGTCGTCGGAGAGCCCGGCGAGGGTGACGGTGACGACCCGGTCGGCCATGGCCGGGGCCACGTAGTCGCCCTGCTCATCCAGGCCCAACTGGAAGCGTCGGTTGCGCAGCTCGTCGACCGGTGGCAGGCGCGGGTCGGGCCGCAGGTAGATCACGGCGAAGTGGTCGATCTCAAAGCGGGGACCATCGTCGCGGGCCGGCGGGTCGGGCGCGTCAGGCTCGGGGTCGGGCTCGGGCGGCGGGTCGAGCGGCGCCGGCGTCGGCGGAGCCGGGGGCAGTTGGCGGATCGGGCCCTCGTCAGCGCCGGCGGGAGCGATCGAGGCGATCACACCCGTCAGGGCGATCGTCGCCGCGAGCAGTCGGGCGCGGTGATGGAGGGCTGCGGCGTAGCGTCTCATCGGGTGACCATGAGCGGGGGCAAGGATTGCGCCCCATGGCGATGCGCGGGTTCCCCCTGACGGGTGGGGAGTGTACCGCGGCCAGGCGACAGCCGGCAAAGGAGTGAAAGGCCCGATTATGGCAAAGTTAAGCCAGCGGTGAAAATTCTCTTGACGCCGTTGGCTGCGGTGTTTACCTTGCCCGGGCAAGGGGACTGGGGATTGTCCTACATCCGTGTGATGGCGCTTTTCGCCGTCTCCGAGCCGGGACAGGAGGAACATGTATTCGCGTGCCTTTCAATCGACATGTTGCGGGCGGGGGGTTTGGCGCGAAGCTTCGCGGCGGGGGTTGAAAACCAGCGTAGGAGTCGATCAGAGCGGTGGCTGACCGATGGCCGGTCGGGCCGTCCCGGGGCTTGGGCGGGTCATCGCAGACGTAGTCGGGACGAGTTGATGGCCAGCGATGTTGATGTGTCAGCGCTGACGGAGCCACTATCGGCCGACGCGCCCTGTGGCGAGGATCTGGAGTACGACCCAGCCTTTC
>SKPT01000432.1 GCA_007119405.1 Phycisphaeraceae bacterium | reverse complement strand
GGCGGCCGGCCGGTCGCGGCGTAGTAGATCGCCCCGACGACGATCCACAGCAGCCCGCCGCTGAGCTCGCCGGCGATCACGCCGATCATCATCGGCACCAGCAGCCGATACGCCGCCGCTCCGCCGATGCTCACCACCGCCAGCTTCACCAGCCAGCCAATGAGAAACGAGGGGCCGAACATGACGATCGGATATGTGCCCCACACGAGGAACGCGACCGGGTGCAGCGGCCACCAGCTCAAGCGCAGGCGCGCCAGCGCGGTGACCAGCACCAGCGCCACGCCCAGCCCCGCCCAGCCCCAGGCGCCCGCCGCCGGGTTGATCAGTCCCAGCCGCTCCATACCCGAGCTCCAGGCCGACGCCTCGAGCGTGCCCTGGGCGCTCATCTCCGAGAGGTATTGCGCGAACTGGTTGAAGGGCATGCTGGGCAGCGTCTCGCGCGTCCAGGTGTCCACACCCGTCAGGCCGTGCTGGTATTGCAGGCTCAGCGTCATGAACCCGGCGACGACGAAGCCGACGACGATCATCACGAGCAGCCACGGCGCGGCGCGCGCGGGCGTGGCGCGACCGGTGCGTTCGACCATCTGCAGGCCGTTGGTGATGTAGGGCATCAGCGCCTCGCGCGGATCGCCGACGAGGATGACGCTGGCCAGGGCCAGGACGATGAACGCCGTGGGCCCGAACGCCTCGACGCCGAACAGCGCCACCAGCACCGCCACGGGCATCCAGTAGGGCTGGAGAAAGAACACGCCCGTCTCCGCCACGAGGCGCGACAGCACCAGCAGCATCATCATCACCAGCAGCACGAACGCCGCCCCGAGCATCGGCGACAGCCCCGCCTGCTGCAGCAGCACCACGCACAGCGCCAGGCACAGCAGCAGCACGCGTCCGGCCCAGGCGGTGGGGCGCGTCACCTCCCGCCCGCCCAGGCCCACCGTCCGCAGCGCCACCTGCGCGTAGTGATGCCGGCCGGTGTACAGAATCATCAGCGCCACGCCGGCGAACGCGCCGAACCGCAGCAGGTTGCCCTTCTCCGCCGTGATCACGCTCTGGTCCATCGACACGCCCCGGGCGATCAGCGCCCCGGCGAAGATCATGAAAAGCACCTGCGAAATGCCGAGGCTGAACGACACCGGCGTGGTCAGGAAGAAGGCGAAGGCGATCACGGCCGGATAGATCCTCGGCGCGAAATAGCCCCAGCTCCCCCAGGCGCGCGAGGCGTGGGGAAACAGATCGCGCAACGGGTTGAAGTCGTACTGCGTCTGGATCTGGGGCACGTCGGGGAACCAGTTGTGCAACCCGTTGACCACGTGCAGCAGAAAGATGACCGCGAACCCGCCCCAGAAGAGCTTGCTCGTGGCCAGCGCCGGCAGCCCGGTGCGCTGGTCCTGCCGGGTCATCTCCTCGACGAAGCGGGCGATGGGGTAGGGCAGCAGCTCGCGCCGCGACCATTGCGGATGCACGATCAGCGCCAGCGCCAGGCTCGCGATGCCGATCAGCACCGCCGCCCCGCCCCAGGTCACCAGCACCGGCCACCAGGCCCGCCACGGCACGTTCGCCGGCTCGAAGCCGTCCTGGCCGTGCATCAGCCCGCCGACCGTCCGCTCGTCCAGCCGGCCCTGCGCCGCCAGCACCGCCCGGCCCGACGGCGCGGGCATGACCACTCCATCCAGCCAGGCGGCGAGCACGGCCCGGTTGGCGTGTCGCTCCCAGTGCACCGCCTCGTCCTGAAGCGAGCTGCGCCGCAGCGCTGCGTGCGCGTCGTCACCGACAATGCCCTCGACCTCATCAAGCGCACGGTCGCGCCGCTGAAGCGCCTCGCGGGCGCCGGCCGGCAACGCCCCGGCGTCGCGCCACCGCTGCCACAGCGGGCGGGCAACGTCCTGGCCGGTCGGCTCGATCAGCGTGCGGTTGAGCAGGCTCACGCCGCCCTGCTGCGTGTTGGCGTCGACGTGCCGCGCCGCGACGATCTCGCGCAGCTCGCGACGCGCCTCGTCGCTGAACATCGGCTCCGCCAGCGACTCGTTCCCCAGCAGCCGCTCGACGAGCGATGGCCAGCGGCGTACCTGCCCCGGCGCCAGGCGCGGCGACGCGTCGGGCACGTAGGACATCACCTGGGCCGATCGCCACGCGGCCTGGACCTGGCTGTGATGCGCCGGCGACGCCGTGATCGCCGCAAAGCCGCGGAAATAGCCCGAGCCCGGCCAGCCGCACGCCGCCAGCGCGACCGCCACGATCAACGCCACCTCGCCCGGCCGCAGCGGCCAGCGCTGGCCCAGCGGCCGCAGCAGCGGATTCGCCCCCAGCAGCAGCATCAGCGCCAACCCGAACACCGAGATCGGCAGATGATTGCCGATGAGCATCGTCTGGCGGATCACGAAATCATTGAAGTAGGTGCCCGCGGACAGGCCCAGGCCCAGCAGCAGGCCGAGGATGATGGCACGCAAACTCATGAGGCAGGAACCGGTTGACCCGCGCCATCCGCGGCACCACCATGGCACGGTCGCATCGTGAATCGCCGCGATGATACCATCAGGGCGCTCGCCGCACACCGCCGGGCCCGCCGTCGCCCCGGTGAGACGGCTTACTGTTAACCTCGCCTCGGCGCGAGGCGGATCCAGCCGATCGAACGAGCCTGACAGGATGCCCGCATCATGAGCACAAGCTCCGCCACGCTCCATCACGAAACCCTCGAGGCCGACGTGTGCGTCGTCGGCGGCGGGATGGCCGGGCTGTGCGCCGCCATCGCCGCCGCCCGCCACCACGCCCGCACGATCCTCATCCAGGACCGCCCCGTCCTCGGCGGCAACGCTTCGAGCGAGATCCGCATGTGGATCTGCGGCGCCCACGGCGATCACAACAAGGAAACCGGCATCCTCGAAGAGATCCAGCTCGTCAACGCCTACCGCAACCCCGCCGGCCACTACAACATCTGGGACAGCGTCCTCTACGAAAAGGCCTTCTTCCAGCCCAACCTCACCACGCTGCTGAACACCACCTGCCTCGACGCCCGCGTCACCCGCCGCGGCGAGCAGGCCACCATCGAATCCATCGACGCCTGGCAGCTCACCACCCAGACGCGCCTGACCATCCACGCCCGCCGGTTCATCGACTGCTCCGGCGACAGCATCCTCGCCCCGCTCACCGGCGCCGAGACCCGCGCCGGCCGCGAGGCCCGCCACGAGTTCGACGAGGACATCGAGCCCGCCGTCGCCGACGACAAGACCATGGGCAACTCGCTGCTGATCCAGATCCGCCGCACCGACGAGCCGCAACCCTTCACCGCGCCGAAGTGGGCCTACAAGTTCGAGCGCCCCGAGGACCTGCCCCACCGCATCCGCGGCGTCAACGGCGCCAACTGGTGGTGGCTCGAGGTCGGCGGCCTCGACGACACCCTCCGCGACGCCGAGCGCATCCGCGACGAGCTGATGAAGATCACCTGGGGCGTCTGGGACTACGTCAAGAACCGCGCCCCGGAGCGCGACCAGGCCGAGTGCTGGGCCCTGGAATGGCTCGGCGCCCTGCCCGGCAAGCGCGAGAACCGCCGCTACGTCGGCGACCACGTGCTCACCCAGAACGACATCCGCGACGGCGGCCGCTTCCGCGACATCGTCGCCTTCGGCGGCTGGACCATGGACGACCACCACCCCGCCGGCATCCTCTACCCCGGCAAGCCGACCGTCTTCCACCCCGCCCCCACGCCCTACGGCATCCCCTATCGCAGCCTCTACTCACGCAACGTCACCAACCTGCTCTGCGCCGGCCGCAACATCAGCGTCACCCACGCCGCCCTCTCTTCGACGCGCGTCATGGCCACCTGCGCGGTCATCGGCCAGGCCGTCGGCACCGCCGCGGCGCTCTGCCTCAAGCACGGCTGCAGCCCGCGCCAGGTGCATGATGCGCACCTGGCCGAGTTGCAGCACAAGCTCATGGACGACGACGCCTGGCTCCCGGGCCTGCCGCGCCCGATCAGCGACCTCGCCCGCCGCGCGACCCTCGACGCCCAGGGCCGGGACCCCCATCACCTGCACGATGGCCTCGACCGCGACCGCAAGGACGAGCCCCACGCCTGGCAAGGCCCCGCCAACGCCGCCATCACGTATCGCTGGGACGAGCCGGTCACGCTCGGCGGCGTGCGCTTCACCTTCGACAGCAATATCCAGAACGACAAGCGCATGCCTTGCAGCTACCCGCAGCGCGCCGACCGCTGTGCCGTGCCGTCATCGCTGGTGCGGGCGTATCGCCTCGACGCGATGGACGACGATGGCCGCTGGCGCACCGTCCACCGCGAGTCGAACAACCACAGCCGGCTCGTGCGCCTGCCGCTGAACGTTCGCACGCGGGGGCTGCGTTTCGTGCCCAAGCGAACCTGGGGCGACGAGACGGTGCGCGTGTTCGCCTTCGAGCCGGTCGAGCGCTGCGACGCGGTGCCGCCCGCCGTGCCGGAGGGCCCGCGCTTCGCCGATGTCGTCGCGCAGGTCCCGCCCGAGGACCTGGCGCCGCCCGAATCAGGCCTGGAGCAGTCGGCGGCAGGGGGGCGACACTCGGCGTGACCCCGCCACGGCGCCCTGGTGGTCTCACCCTGTGATCCTTTGCGAAAGTTCCCCGCCCACCTGCCCATTCGGACGACTTGACCCGCCCCCGATCGGCAGTAGGTTGTCAGTGACGGTTCGGGCCACCCCGTCCGCGCCCAACCCGAGGAGACGTCGCACATGCCACGCTGCCTGAGCCTGCTCATCCTCATCCTGCTGGCGACGTCCCCCCCGGCGCGCGCCGACGAGCAGCCTCGGCTCGACGCCGCCCGCCTGGCGACCGGGCAGGTCGTCGAACTTGGCGAGCTGCGCCTTCGCGTGCTCGAAGCCGACGTCCTGCCCCGGCTCGACAACGCCATGACCCGGCGCCATCGCTTCGACCACCACGGCAACCCCAAGCTCGAGCGCCTCCGCGAGCAGGAGAACCTCGACGACCTCGTCGTCGGCCTCGACGGCGAGTTCCAGCAGCAACTGGCGATCCTCGCCTGGGCCCAGGCCCGCCTGCCCCGGTTCGGCCGGCCCACGAGCGACGTCCGCGGTGCCCTGGACATCATCGCCGCCGCCGACGATGGCCACACCTTCTACTGCTCCTACTACATGGACGTGTTCGTCAGCGCCGCCGCCAGCATGGGCTGGGTCACCCGAAGCCTCGCCCTGCGCGTCGGCAACAACTGGCAGGGCACCGGCTCCTACGAGCACTCGGCCGTGGAGATCTGGTCCAACGAGCACCGCAAGTGGGTCATGCTCGATCCCACCTACGCCCTGCACATCGAGAAAGAGGGCGTGCCGCTCAGCGCCTGGGAGTTCCGCCAGCAGTGGTTCTACGGCGACCGCCATGAGCTGGTGTTCGTCATCGGCGCCCTCGATGGCCGGCGCGCCCGCTACAGCGATCTGCCCGTGGCCATCGCCGATCATCCCGGCTACGGCACCCTCGCCGTCCGCGACCTGACGCTGGACAAGTACGCCTTCGTCGGCTACGTGCCCAACAACGACTTCATGGACACCGGCCCGAACTGGGACGAGTTCTTCATCAGCACCGACGAGCAGCTCAGCCAGGGCGTCCGCTGGCATCGCG
>SKPT01000452.1 GCA_007119405.1 Phycisphaeraceae bacterium | reverse complement strand
TTCGCCCCGGCGATGCGGTCGCTGGCGCAGGTCGTCAGCCAGCTCATGGACCCCAACGTGGTGGCGTCGGAGCTGAGTGACGCGGACAACGTGGCGATGGTGAGCCTGTCGGCCGACATTCCGCCCACGGGCGTGCGCGAGGGCGATCGCGTGGACGTGCACGTGGCGTCGTTCGGGTCGGCGTCCAGCCTGCGCGGCGGGCGGTTGTTTCTCATCCCCATGATCGGGCCGGTGCCCGGCTCGCCGGTGTACGCCTTCGCCGAGGGGCCGGTGGTCCTCGAGGACGACGATGTGCCGACGGTGGGCGTGATCCGCAACGGGGCGCAGTTGACGCGCGACGTGACGACGCGGTTCCTCAACGAGCAGGGGCAGATCACGCTGGTGATCAACCGCCCCAACGCCTCCTGGCCGGTGGCGAACAACCTGGCGAGCCTGATCAACGGGCTGATGGACCCGGACGGCCCGGGCATCGCGCGGGCGATGGACCCGGGCAACGTCGTGGTGCAGGTGCCCCAGGCCGAGCGCGACAACCCGGCGAGCTTCATCAGCCAGATATTGCAGACCTACATCGACCCGGAGCAGGTCGCGGCCGGGGCGCGGGTGGTGATCAACGAGCGGACGGGGACGATCGTGATCTCGGGCAACGTGCAGGTCTCGCCGGTGATCATCTCGCACGAGGGCTTGACGATCACCACGGTGACGCAGCCGGACATCCCGGGCGTGCCGATGGAGCCGGAAGTGCAGGAGGATCGCTTCATCGCGCTGGACCCGGAGCAGCGCGCCGGCGCGGAGCTGGGGGACCTGCTCGAGGCCTTCAACAAGCTCCAGGTCGCCGCGGCCGACCGCATCGCGATCCTGAAGCTGCTGCACGAGTCGGGCAAGCTGCACGGGCAGTTGGTGATCGAGTGACGTCGGAGAACCGCGAAGCAGCGAAGAGCGCGAAGGACGCGAAGGGATTGGGGTGGATTTCGCGGTTTTTCAAGGGTTTGGGATGAGCGTGATGATGCAGGGCATGGTCAATCCGTTGCAGGCCCCCCCGCACGGGGGCTCGGGCGTCGAGGCGCCGTCGGCGTCGGTGGCGGGGGCGCCGTTGTTTGCCGAGTCGATGGTCGCGGCGCGGGTGGACGACGAGCGGCAGGCGGACGGCGTGGCGGGCGTGGACGCCGACCACGAGCGGGCGCGTTTGCGCGAGGCGTCGGAGCAGCTCGTGGCCACGGCCTTCGTCATGCCCATGCTCGCGAAGATGCGCGACAGCACGCTCGGCAGCGACAGGTTCCACGGCGGGCCGGCCGAAGACATGTTCAACCAGCAACTGGACACGCTGCTTTCCGAGCAGATCGTGCGCGGCAGCAACCTGCCGATCGTGGACGCGGTGGAGAAGTTCGTGGCCGCACAGGCCGGACTCGATCAGCGGAAGGAGGCAGTGGATCATCATGGCTGATGCAGGCCACGTTCAATTATCGCCGGCGCTGGCGCAGCCGCTGCGCGAGCTGGAGCAGGTGCTGGGCGAGGCGACGCGCGTGCACGAGGAGCTTTTCAAGCTGCTCGAGCGCAAGCGCGCGGCGCTGCGCGGCACCGACAGCGACGCGGTGACCCGCCTCGCCGAGCTCGAGTCGGAGAAGCTGCGCCGCGCGGCCGAGCTGGAGACGCGGCGGATGCAGCTCGTCGGCACGCTGACGCAGGAGCTGGCGCCGCAGGCGAGCCAGCCGCTGCGCCTGCGCGAGTTGGCCGAGCACCTGCCCGAGCCGCAGCGCGGGCGCGTGCTGGTGCTGCGCCAGCAGCTGGTGGAGCGCATGGAGCAGGTGCGGCAGGCGGCGTCGATCGCCCGACGCGCCACCGAGACGCTCATGCACCACATCCAGGGCGTGGTGCGGACCATCGGCGTGATGTCCACCGGCGTGTGCACGTACGGAGCCGAGGGAGCGCCCGCGGCGGGCGCGACCGCGGTGCGAACGATCAACGTCACCGCATGAGGCAATGATGAATGCGGAATGCAGAATGCAGAAAACGGAAATAGCGCCGCGGCGGCCAGGCTTTGTTGCCTTGGTTTCTGCATTCTGCATTCTGCATTCCGAATTGAGAAGCTGCCGTGAGTCTTAATGCATCGCTGAACATCGGCCGGACGGGGTTGCTGACCAACCAGGCTGCGTTGCAGACGGTGGGCAACAACCTCGCCAACGCGGCGACGCCGGGCTATCACCGCCAGCGCGTGGACCTGGCGCCGCTGGCGGGGCAGATGGGCGTTGACGGCCAGTTCCTGGGGCGCGGGGTGCAGATCCAGTCGATCACCCGCATGATCGACGAGGCCCTGGAATCCCGCCTGCGCAACGCCGGGTCCGATCTCGCCGGCTCGGAGATGCGCAAGCAACTGCTGGCTCAGGTCGAGGCGATCCATGGCCAGTACAACGACGCCAACCTCACCACCCACCTCGACGCCCTGTTCAACTCGTTCACCGCCGTGGCCAACAACCCCCAGAGCGGCGGCGAGCGCATGCAGCTCGTCGAGCAGGCGCAGACGCTGACGCGCTACCTCCAGGAGCAGCGGGCCCGCCTCGGCGACGTGCAGAAGCAGGTCCAACAGTCCATCACCCACACCGTGGGCCACGTCAACGACCTGCTGGGCGAGATCGCGGAGATGAACCGCATGATCGCCACGAGCGAGGCGGGCTCGGCGGAGAACGGCTCGCTGCGCGACCGGCGCGACGCCAAGCTCGGCGAGCTGGCGCAGTACATCGACATCTCGACGCACGCGCACGACGGGCAGGTCGACGTGCACGTCGGCTCGACGCCGCTGGTCATCGGCACGCGCAGCCGGGGCCTGGAGCTGCACACCGAGGGCGACGCGCTGCCGCGGCTTGTCGTCGGCGACAACCGCGAGCCGGTGACCCCCGCCAGCGGCGAGCTGGCGGCGATGATGCGCTTCCGCAACGACGACCTGGTCGACGCGATCAACCACGTCGAGACCCTGGCCCACGAGCTGATCTGGCAGGTCAATCGCGTGCACAGCCAGGGCCAGGGGCTCGAGCTGACGGATCAGATCACCGGCACGTACGCGGTGGCCGACGCCGGCGCGGCGCTGAACAGCGATGACGCGGAGCTGGCGTTCGCCGTCGGCCACGGCTCGTTCAAGGTGCACGTCGGCGAGG
The DNA here is from genome assembly GCA_007119405.1 of Phycisphaeraceae bacterium. Next base: position 2,495 of record SKPT01000452.1, on the reverse strand, counting down.
CCGGCGGCGATCAGCGCACGACCACCACGATCGGCGTGGACTTGGACCCGACGAACCCCGCGCCGATGACCATGAACGACCTGGTCGCGGCGCTGGACGGCGTCGACGGGCTGGCGGCGTCGCTGACGCCGGGCAATCGCCTGCGCCTGACGGCCGGCGACGGTCAGACGGTGAGCTTCAGCGAGGACAGCTCGGGGGTGCTGGCGGCGCTGGGGATCAACACGTTCTTCGCCGGCGACAGCGCGGCGACGATCGCGGTGAACCAGCCGGTGCAGGCGAACCCGTCGCACGTGGCGGCGTCGGCGACGCACGAGGCGGGCGACAACACCAACGCCCACGCGCTGGCGGCGCTGCGTGAGAAGCCGAGCGCGGCGCTGAACGGCCAAAGCCTGGTTGCCTACTGGCATCGCCACGTGGAGGATCACGCGTCGCGGCTGGCGGGCGTGCGCGAGCAGGCCGAGGCCGACAGCGTCGTCCACGACAACCTCAAGGCCAGGCAGCAGTCGGTCTCGGGCGTGAGCCCGGACGAGGAGGCGATCGACCTGCTGCGACATCAGCGCGGCTTCCAGGCCAGCGCCCGATTCCTCACCGCGATCGACGAGATGATGCAGACGATCCTGAACATGGTGTGAGGGAATAGCCACGAATGAACACGAATGAACACGAAAGGTTGTCGCGCCGGGGCAAGGGTGCCACTGACAAGCGAAGTCCGCGGAGCTTGTCAGTCTGAAACTGGAATAACGGTCACGAAGGGCGCGACGCACTGACAAGGCCGCGGCCGGCCTTGTCAGTGGCACCCCACGGAACCCTAGCCCCTAACCCCTAGTCCCTAACGCATGAGCAGCCTCCCGCCCATCCTGTCGCGATCCAGTGCGTTGCAGACCAGCGACAATCTGCTGGCGCACCTTCAGCGGACGAACGCGCGTCTGGCGCAGGCGCAGGAGCAGATCGCCACGGGCAAGCAGGTGAATCGGCCGTCGGACGCCGCGGCCAAGGCGCCGGCGATCCTGCTGCTGCGCCAGCAGTTGGCCGGGGCCGAGCAGCAGGAGCGTGACCTGTCTCACGCGCGCACGACGCTGGATCGCGTGGATCACGCGCTGTCGGAAGCCAACGGCATCCTCGTCGACGCCCATGGCCGGGCGCTGGGTGAGATCGGCCTGGGCGCCGACGCCGGCACGCGCCAGGCCGCGGCCCAGGAGATCGACGCCGCGATCGCCGCGATGCTCGATCTGGCCAACGCCAACCACCAGGGCATCGCGCTGTTCGGCGGCACGACGGGCAACGATCGGCCGTTCGAGTGGTTCGACGGCGGCATCCGCTACACGGGCAATGGCCAGACGCTCCAGCTCGACCCGCGCACGCTCACCGGCCAGGCGATCAACGCCCACGGCATCGACGCCTTCGGGGCCGTCTCGGCGCGTGTCGCCTCGCCGATCGACCTTCAGCCGCTGGCGACCGCCGACACCCGCCTGGCCGACGTCGACGGCGCCACGCAGCAGGGCGTGAGCCTCGGGCCGGTGCAGTTGACCGTCAATGGCCAGCCAACCAGCGTCGACCTGGCCGGGGCGGACACGCTCGGCGACATCGTCAACCGCATCAACGGCGCCATCGCCGACATCGACCCGGCGGCCGGCGACCTGGCGCTGACGGGCCAGGGCTTCGCGCTGACCGCCAACGCCGGGCACACGATCAGCATCGCCGACAACCCCGGCGGGGAGACGGCGCGGACGCTCGGCCTGCGCCTCGACGCCGCCTCCGCCACCGACACCGGGCCCAGCGTCCACCCGCGCCTGACCGATACCACGCGCCTGGCCGACCTCGGCACCGCCGTGGATCTGGCCTCGGGGATGCAGATCACCCTCGGCGAGCAGACGCGCACGCTCGATTTCTCCAACGCCCAGACCATCGAGGACATGAAAAACAGCGTCGCGGGGCTGAACCTCGGCCTGCGGTTGCAGGTCAACGACCTCGGCACGGGCCTGGACCTGATCAGCACCGTCTCAGGCCTGGATCTGTCGATCGGCGAGAACGGCGGGACGACGGCGACCGACCTGGGCCTGCGCTCGCTCGACAGCCACACCCGGCTCGACGAGTTCCGACAGGGCGTGGGCGTCGAGACGGTCAATGGTGAGGCGGACATCGCCATCACGCTCGCCGATGGCACGCGCATCGAGGTGAACCTGGACGGCCTGACGACGGTGGGCCAGGTCATCGACGCGATCGAGACGGCCGCGGACGACGCCGGCGTACCCGCGGGCAACCTGGCGCCGGGCTTCGCGGCCGCGGGCAACGGCATCGTGCTCCAAGACAACACCGCCGGCGGCGAGACGTTCCGCGTCGAGTCGATCAACGGCGGACAGGCGGCCGAGCACCTGGGCCTGGCGCAGACGGGGCCCGGCGGGGTGATCGACTCGGGCGACCAGGCGCCGGTGCGTGTCGAGGGGGTGTTCACGCATTTGCTCGAATTGCGAAACTCGTTGCACGATAACGACGAG
>SKPT01000276.1 GCA_007119405.1 Phycisphaeraceae bacterium | reverse complement strand
TCGCGGTGCAGGCGATGGTGGACGGTCTCGATGTTGTCGACGAGGCAGATGAGCGTGTCGGGGTTGAGCGCCCGGGCCTGGTCGAGGTCGAAGGCGGCGAACAGGCCGTGTCGCCAGCGGAAGGTGGCGTGGGTGTTGACGATGATGTTGGGTTGGTCGCGGGCGTCGGCGATGATGTCCTTGAAGGCGGCGCGGCGCAGGCTCTGGAGGCGCGACAGGGGCAGGTCGAGGATGCGGCCGGGCGCCACGTCCGGGGCCTCGGTGTACATGATGTCGCCGACGTTGTAGAGCCCGACGCGCTCGCCGTGGTCGGCCGCGAGCTGCACGACGCGCTGGAGGTACGCCTGCTTGTCCATCCCGACCTGGCCGGTGACGATCGCTCGCATGAGGCGATTGTAGGAAAAAGCCGCCACCGCGGCGCCGCGTCACGGAAGGAGGAACCACCGATGCACACCGATGCACACTGATGGGGAACAGGCTCCGCCGGAAACACCGCTTGAGCGCCGGGTGCCACGGCTTGTCCGCGCAGCGGCAAGCCGTGCGGTTGGCACAAGGCGCACGGCTCGCCCTTCGGGTCAAGCCGTGGCACCCACGTTGCACGCTGCTTCGTGCCCCTTTGCGCCTTCGCAGCTCACCCCAGCTTGGGAAACGTCAAATTGAACCGCTCGCACAACTGCGGGACGCTATCAAAGTCCATGTCGAGCTTGTACTTCTCGTTGATGCGGGCGAAGGCGGTCATGTCGCCCCACGCGGCCGCGATCTCGCGGAAAAAGTTCTCGAAGCCCGCGGGCGAAATCACCTCGATGATCAGGCAGGGCTCATGCCCGGCGTTCCAGAACGTGTGCCACTGGTGCCGGGGCTTGAACACCCACGTGCCGGGCCCGGCGGTGACGGCGTCGTCGCCGAGCAGCGCCCCGAGCTTGCCCTCAAGCACGTAGGAGTACTCGTCCTCGTTGTGGTGGTAGTGCAGCGGGGCAGCCAGGGCGCGCGGGGCGATGGGGTGGTGGACGATGGAGAAGCGCTCGCCCGTGGCGGGGCCGTCGATCTTCCATTGCACGCCCAGGCCGCCGAAGTCGAAGCTGTCACCGGCGTCGGGCCCGAGGATGGTGGGTTTGGTGCTCATCGATGCTCTCCAGGTGGCGCAAGCGCCGGGGATGATTGGCCAGCCCCGGGCCGCGGGCAAGCGAGTCGAGCCCGGCAGGTCGATTGGCCGATGCAACCTCTCATAAGCATACTGTGGCCGCTCGTGGAGCCCACCCATGATCGAAACCACGTTCGTGATCTACCTGCTCATCGTGCTCGGCCTGGGCTACCTGGCCTACCGCAGGACGCGCGACCTGGCCGACTACATCCTCGGCGGCCGACGCCTCGGGCCCTGGGTCACCGCGCTCAGCGCCCAGGCGTCGGACATGAGCGGCTGGCTGCTGCTGGGCCTGCCCGGGCTGGCGTACCGCGTCGGGCTCGCCGCGTCGTGGATGCCCCTGGGCCTGCTCGTGGGCACCTACCTCAACTGGCGCTTCGTCGCGCCGTGCCTGCGCGAGGCCACCCAGCGCCTGGGCAACGCGCTGACCATCCCCGACTACTTCGAAGCCCGCTTCGACGACTCGACGCGCCTGCTGCGCTTCCTCGCGGCCCTGGGCATTCTTATCTTCTTCACCCTCTACACCGGCGCGATGCTCGTCGCCGGCGGGCTGCTCTTTCAGAGCGTCTTCGGCATCGACTACCTCTGGGCCGTCACCGCCGGGGCCGTGACGATCCTGCTCTACACCGCGTTCGGCGGGTTCCTGGCCGTGAGCTGGACCGACACGCTCCAGGCAGGTCTCATGTTCGTCGCGCTCGTCGGGGCCGGGCTCGTTGGGCTCTGGGCACTGGGCGGCTTCGCCGGCGCGGGCGAGGCGGTGCGCGACCATGACCCGGACCTGCTCCGCGCCTTCGTCGGCGAAGCGGGCGCGTCGCTGGGGGTTGTCGGCATCCTCTCGAGCCTGGCGTGGGGGCTGGGGTACTTCGGCCAGCCGCACATCCTCGTGCGCTTCATGGCGATCGAGCAGCCGCAGCGCATGGGCGCCGCCCGCCGCATCGCCATGGGCTGGGTGACCGTCTGCCTCTTTTTCGCCGTGGCGGTCGGGCTCATCGGGGCGGGCTACTACGGGCCGGGGCTCATGGCCGACGGCGACGACAGCGAGCGGGTGTTCATCCACCTCGTCAACGACCTGTTCCACCCGCTGCTGGCCGGGGTGGCGCTGGCGGCGATTCTGGCGGCCGTGATGAGCACCGCCGACTCGCAACTGCTCGTGGCGTCCTCGGCGGTGACGGAAGACCTCTACCGCGGGCTGATCCGCGACAAGGCGGGCCCCGCCGAGTTGGTGTGGGTCGGGCGTGCGGCCGTGGTGGGCGTGGCGCTGACCGCCTTCGCGCTGGCGTCGGACCCGGACAGCCGCGTGCTGGAGCTGGTCGCCTATGCCTGGGCGGGCTTCGGCGCGACGTTCGGCCCGGTGATCCTCGTGTCGCTGCTGTGGCGACGCATGAGCGGGGCGGCCGCGGCGGCGGGCATGATCGTCGGGGCCGTGACCATCTTCGCCTGGCGGTGGCTGCGCAGCCTCGCCGGCGACGCCGCCGACCGCCTCGCCGAGCTCGACCAACCTTACGTCAGCATGGCCGACCGCCTCCTCAACGCCCTCGCCCCCCTGCTCGAGCTCTACGAGCTGCTGCCGGGCTTCACGCTCTCGCTGCTGGCGATCCTCCTCGTGACGTGGCGGTGGCCGGCCAAGGCCAGGATCCAGGGTGATTGACTTCTGCATGCGGGCGTGGCTGCACCACAGATGGGTAGCAGACGGGCGATACGGTGGGCCGGGCGCCACGCTACGCCGTGAACCTCCGTTGTAGGGTGGGTAGAGCGAAGCGAAACCCACCCTGCATCAGCGCCGCTACGCAAAAGTTCACGGCGTCGGGTGTCACGGCTTGACCGGGAAGCGGCAAGCCGTGCGGTCGTTGACAAGTGCACGGCTTGCCCTGCGGGACAAGCCGTGGCACGCCGGGCTGGGGGGGTTATTCACCACACGGGCACAGAGGGCACGGAAAGGCCACCAAGCAAAGGAAAGCCATGGATGGGGCTTCCGACAACCGCGAAGAAGCGAAGGAGGCGAAGGTCGCGAAGAAGATTCATGGGTTTACCTTCGCTACTTCGCATTGCTTCACCGCAATGGGGTGCCACACAGCATCCCGACAGGGTGCGGTGTGCGAAGATCAATGGCGCGCCGCACACAGCAGCCTTCGGCATGCGGTGTGGCACCGGGAAAGCACCATCCGCTCGCTTTCGCGAGAAATCCTTCAGGGGCACCCGTTTTCCGCCTCGCCTTCATCGCCGACGCCTTCGCAGCAGCAGCATCCCGCCCACCACCAGCAGCGCCGCGCTGCCGGGCTCCGGCACGGCGCTGTTGCCCACGAGCATCTGCACGAACGCGGCCACGTCGCCGGTGTCGAACGCGCCGTCGGCGTTGAGGTCGCCGATGCGGGCCGGGTCGACGCCGTACTGCTGCATGTAGGCCTGCGGGTCCGTCAGCGCCAGCACGAACGCCGCCACGTCGCCGGTGTCCACGACGCCATCGAGGTTGAGATCGCCCATCAGCAGCCGGGGCATCGGATCGGGCAGGTCGTCGCGGTAGGCCGCCCACATGTTGTTGACGATGGCGTCCCAGGCCTGGCCCTGGCGGTTCCAACTGGCGGTGGTCATGCTCCACCCGGCGTCGTTGATGATCTGGAGGTGCTCGGTGTCGTCCTCGGTCATCCAGCGGTCGACATAGGCGAAGAAGGGGTCGTGGTCCCAGACGTCCTCGGCGCCCATCATCATCGTCGCCAGCGCCTGGCCGACCCAGGAGATGCTCGTGCAGCAGCGGCGATAGGCCTCGCCCAGGCGTGCCGGCCAGTCGTCGGGGTGCAGGTGCTCGTAGGGCCCACGGGCTTCGTGAGCGACGGGGTCTGAGGCGTAGGCGTCGGGGTACTGGCCGGTGAAGAGGACGTCGGCGCCGGTCCAGGCATCGCCCCAGGCGGTGTGCTGATCCTCGCCATAGACGGCGTCGGGCGCGTTGGCGGCGATCTCGAGCATGTCGGGGTCCTGGAGCATCATGGCCGCGAGCACGATGGGGAGCTTGCGCCCGTTGCCGAAGCCGCCCTGCGCCGGCCAGCCACCACCGCGCTGGGCGATGGCCCAGTTGTCGATGCCGACCTGCATCATGCCGTACATGAGCGTGGCCTTGTCCTCGGGCGTGAAGTCGCCCATGAGCTTGAGCCCGCCCATGGAGACGACGCGCCCGACCTCGCGCCCGTAGCCGGGCATGTTCTCGACGGCGTGCATGTCACGGCTGCCCCAGCCGTAGACGTGGTCGATCCAGGGCCGCTCGAACGCGCGCTCAAGCCAGTCGAAGCTTGGCTGGCTGCCGGGAATCTCCAGCCGCGGCAGCGCGTCCCACATCATCGCCGGAATGTCGCTGGCGCGGTGGAGGCGGTCCTTTTGCAGGTCCGCGTAGCCGGGGCGGAAGGTGTCCCGCGGCACGGGCTCGTCCAGGGCGGTGAGCACCGCCAGCGTGCGCAGGGGCGTCGTCTCCGTCGAGCCGCTGTGGACGATGATCTCGTTGAATGTCGGCTCGTCGAGGCTGATCGAGGAGACCAGCGAGTCGCCGGGGTTGATCTCGAGCGGGAACGGGGCGGCGCGGTTCAGTGCCCACGTGGCGTTGAGGTGTCGGCCGTCGTACGCGGCGCCGGTGTCGACGCTGGGGTTGAGCATCGAGCCATTGCGGAAGCTCGAGCCGCTGCCCGTCGGCGCGGGGCTGACGGAGGTGACGGTGGCCGGGCCGACAACGTAGTAGTCGCCGGTGAGGAACCGGCCCACCCGCACGGGCTCGTCAAAGCTCCAGGTGATGCCGTACTGGCTGACGCTGGTCACGAGCGGCAGGCTATCGACGCTCGGGGCGGCCGGGGCCGTGCCGGCGTGCCAGGTTCGGCCGGCGGCCTCCATGGACGAAAACAGCAGCAAACCCGCCACAAACACACACACAGACGATACACGCATGGTCAGAACTCCCCAAATCGAGTGGCGCCATTGTCCCAGACCGGCGCCGCCACGGCAAGAGTCCTGTGTCGAGCCTTGAACACCGGCCGCCGGGGCTGGTATCCTGAGGCGTTGAGCAACACGAGCCAGGGAGCCCGTCATGGCCGGTTTGACCGACGAACAGCAGGCGTTTTTCCACCGCGAGGGCTACCTCGTCGTCGAGAATGTCTTTGACGACGAGGACCTTCAGCCGCCCATCGACGACATCAACCGCGCCATCGACGAGCGCGTCGCCACGCTCATGGCCGAGGGCAAGCTCTCACGCGACTACGCCGAGCACGACTTCGCCCATCGCCTGGCCCGCATCAGCGAGGAGACGGACGAGCTGGCGCTGAGCATGTGGGACGGCCGGCTCAACGGCCCGGGCTTCTTCCAGCTCATCACCAACGACAAGCTCCTGGACATCGCCGAATCACTCTGCGGCGAGGAGCTCATCGCCTCGAGCGTCTACCGCCTGCGACCCAAGATCCCCAGCCACAACAAGAGCCCCGTGCCCTGGCACCAGGATTCCGCCTACTTCGAGCCCTACTGCGACAAGG
>SKPT01000024.1 GCA_007119405.1 Phycisphaeraceae bacterium | reverse complement strand
CACACCCGCTACCCGTCTGAGGCTTGGTGAGCTTTTACCTCACCAACAACCTGATAGGACGTTTCCCCATCCCAAGGCGCCGGAACTTTGCCCGAAAAGCCATGCGGCCAATCGGGATCATCGGGTATTAATCCGGGTTTCCCCGGGCTATCCCCGACCTTGGGGTAGGTTAGAAACGCATTACTCGCCCGTTCGCCACTCTACTCCCGGCCGAAGCCGGTTTCGCGTTCGACTTGCATGCTTTAGCCATGCCGCCAGCGTTCAATCTGAGCCAGGATCAAACTCTTCAGTTGATTTTTGTTGTCATACCCGTCCTCAAACAGACAGACAGGTAGCGACTTCAAATGAAGGTAAGACCCGGTTTATACCCCGCATCAAGCGGGGCCGGTCTCGACGCAGCCACCCGAAGGCAGCCACGCCGCCCGCCGGTCGGCTCGACCGGCGGGGTTCAGGCTCTCATCCTAACAATTGGAATAATTCAAGAGGGCATTCCAATTCTCACAAGGATGCGACCCTGGCCCGTCGCTGTGAAACAACGGGCACGTGTCTTGCGACACCACGTCAACAGCATGTGAGCGCTGCCAACGCGGGGCACATCCTCGCGGCACATCCAACTGTTCACTTGTCAAAGATCAGCCCGCGCCGGGCCCGTGCCCGCATCACGCGGTCCGGCCCGTTCAGGCAAGGCCGCATATCCTAGACCCTCCGCCGGCCCTGTCAAGGGGCCCGGCTCGGATCATGAAATTTTTTTGCCCCCAAGCCCCCCGGCACCCCGTCTCACCCCAAATTTAACCAACCCCCACCAGCCCGGTCAAGCACCTCCACCCGGCCAACGCCCGGCGAAGGGCTGGATTTCCGCCCGGGCCCTTACTTATACGCAATCCCACCCCGGCCTGTTCGCAAAATGTTCGCTTGGGGCGCGCCCCACCCCCACGGTATACTGGCCGGCTCGCCCCGCTCGGGGCTGCCCCCACGGACCCGCGCCCATGCCGACCCTCCTGCTCGCCATCGCCGTCGGCGTCGCCTTCATCGTCGCCTACCGCACCTACGGCCGGTGGCTGGGCTCGCGCATCTTCAACCTCGCCGCCGACCGCCCCTGCCCCTCCCAGCGCCTCTACGACGGCAAGGACTACGTCCCCACCGCCAAGAGCATCATCTTCGGCCACCACTTCACCTCCATCGCCGCCACCGGGCCCATCGTCGGACCCGCCATCGCCGTCATGTGGGGCTGGCTCCCTGCCCTCCTCTGGGTCGTCTTCGGCTCAATCTTCATCGGAGCCGTCCATGACCTCGGCTCGCTCGTCGTCTCCCTGCGCAGCAACGGCCAGACGGTCGGCGACATCGCCGGCCGCGTGCTCAACAAGCGCGTGCGCGTCCTGTTCCTGGCCGTGCTCTTTCTGGCCCTGACCATCATCATCGCGATCTTCGGCCTCGTCATCGCGGCCGTGTTCCGCCAGTACCCGGCAGCGATCTTTCCCGTCATCGTGCAACTGCCCATCGCCGTGGTCATCGGCCTGTGGCTGCACCGCAAGGGGGCGAGCCTCGTCGTGCCCTCGATCATCGCGCTGGTGCTCATGTACCTGGCGGTGATCTACGGCAACGTGGGGCTGCTGGGCGAGATCAACGCCTGGTTCGCCTCCTGGCCGACGATCGTGTGGGTCGCGGTGCTGCTGGTCTACTGCTACATCGCGAGCGTCCTGCCGGTGTGGGTGCTGCTTCAGCCGCGCGACTACATCAACGCGTTGCAGCTCATCAGCGCGCTGGCGCTGGTGGTGCTGGGGCTGTTCGCGGCCGCGATGTTTGGCGGCGCGCCGCCTGTGGAGGGGGCCGAGCGCCAGCCGCTGGAGATCGCCGCGCCGATGGTCAACTGGAACCCCGAGGGGGCGCCGCTGATCATCCCGTTCCTGTTCATCACCATCGCCTGCGGGGCGATCAGCGGGTTTCACTGCCTGGTCAGCAGCGGCACGACGAGCAAGCAGCTCAAGAAGGAGACGGACGCCCAGTTCGTGGGCTATGGGTCGATGCTGACGGAGGGGTTCCTCGCGACGCTGGTGATCCTGGCGTGCGTCGCGGGGTTGGGGCTGGGGGCGAGCGTCATGAGCTTTCAGCCAGCCAGCTCCATTGGCCAGCCCCAACTCGCCCGCCACGTCCAGTTCGACTATGTCTCGCCGATCGGCGAGCCGCTGCAAATGGTGCTGACAAACCAGGGTTGGATGGTGCGGCAACCGGGCGAGCACATGCGCGGTGAAGCGGCGGACTTCCAGCGGCCCTACTTCGTTGCGTCGGAAGGGGTATGGATCGGAGCGAACACCATCGTCGGCACGACGCAGACGGCGTCCGACCTGGTGGTTGATATCGAACGGCCGGACGAAGCGGTCCTCGTCGGGGCCACGGCGTTCAACACCCGCTACACCTCCTGGCGTGAATCCGGCGCCCTCGCCAACACCGTCGGCGCGTTCGTCGACGGCAGCGCCAACTTCCTCGCCGCGATGGGCATTCCCGCGGCGATCGCCGTGGCGCTCATGGGCGTGTTCGTCGCCTCCTTCGCCGCGACGACGCTCGACACCGCCACGCGCTTGCAGCGCTACGTCATCCAGGAGCTCGCGGCTGTGTTCGTGCCCCGCCCCTCGCCCACCGCGTGCCCGGCGTGCGGCTACGAGCTGGCATACAACGTCTCGGGCGCGTGCCCGGAGTGTGGCCGGGAGATTGATCGCGGGCAGCGAGGGTTGCTCCCTTATAAAGCCGGGACCGGTGGTCCCGGGGCATCGGCGACAGACGCCCCTGCCGAGTCCAACGCCGCTCGGCACGAGGGCGCGCCCCCTCGCTCTGCCTCGCTCGATGGCGGTGACGCAGGGTCGCAGAGCGCACCCTCCCCCTACCCCTCCCACCCCCGCCACTCGGAGGGGGGTTTGAGGGGCGCGCTCAACCCCTTCCTCTGGCTGACCAACCGCTACGTCGCCACCTTGCTGGCCGTCGTCGTGGCGGGGGCGATCGCGGCGCTGCCGGCGCCGGGGCAGGCCTGGTCCTGGCAGACCGCCGGCGGCGGGGGCATGATCCTCTGGCCCATGTTCGGCGCGACCAACCAGCTCATGGCGGGCCTGGCTTTCCTCGTCATCGCCTTCTGGCTCTGGCGACGACGCAAGCCCATCTTCTTCATCGTCATCCCGCTCATCTTCATGCTCATCATGCCCGCGTGGGCGATGCTCTGGCAGGTCTTCATCGCCGACGCCGACGCCCCCGGCTGGCTCTTCAGCGACAACCCGCGCTGGGTGCTCATCTTCATCGCCCTGGCGACGGTTGCCCTGGAGGTGTGGATGATCGTGGAGGCGATCCGCCTCTGGCCACGTGTCCGTGGCGTGGTCGAGGAAGCGGACGGCCTCGCCCCCGCGGCCGCGGAGCCGGAGCCGGAGGTCGCGGCTGTATAAAGCCGGGACCGGTGGTCCCGGGGGCATCGGCGACAGGCGCCCCCTGCCGTGTTCGACGCAGCTCGGCGTGGCACCCCCCCTTCCGCACTGCAGTCTGCCCACTACCCCCTGCCCCCTTTCCCCGCCCCTACCCCCGCGCCACGCGCTGGCGCAGCATGTGATCCGCCAGCACCAGCGCCATCATCGCCTCGCCCATCGGCACAAATCGCGGCAGCAGGCAGGGGTCGTGCCGGCCCTTCGTCGCGATCGTCGTCGCCTCGCCCGCCCGCGTCACCGTCTCCTGCTCGCGCGGCAGGCTTGACGTCGGCTTGATCGCGCAACGCAGCACGATCGGCATGCCCGACGAGATCCCCCCCAGCATTCCCCCATGCCGGTTCGACCGCGTCCTGACCCGCGCCCCCTGCTCACCCCCCGCCACGCCCTGCTCTCCGCCGCCCGTCGCCTCGTCATGATCCTCGATCGCCCCGACCACGTCGAGCGAGCGATCCTCCGGCTCGCCGTTGCTGGCCTCGAACACGTCGTTGTTCTCGCTGCCGCGCGCGCTGGCCACGGCGAAGCCCGCGCCATACTCCACGCCCAGCACGGCCGGCAGCGAGAACATCGCCTTGCCCAGGTCGGCCTTGAGCTTGTCGAACACCGGCTCGCCCCAGCCCGCCGGCACGCCCGTGGCGACCAGCTCCGCCACCCCGCCGATCGAGTCGCGCTCACCGCGCACCTGCTCGATCAGCTCGATCATCCGCTCCGCCGCGGCCGGGTCGGGGCAGCGCACGGGCGTGGCCTCGACCGCTTCGAGCGTCACCGCCGCCGGGTCCGCCACGTCCGCGACGATCTGGCCCACCTGCCTGACGTAGCCGACGATCCGCACGCCCGCGCCGGCCAGCAGCTTCTTCGCCACCGCCCCGGCCGCGACGCGCGCCGTTGTCTCCCGCGCACTGGAGCGCCCGCCCCCGCGGTAATCGCGAACGCCATACTTCGCGTCGAAGGTGTAGTCCGCATGCCCCGGGCGGTACTTGTCCCTGATGTCGCTGTAGTCACGCGACCGCTGGTCCTTGTTGCGGATGAGAATGGCGATCGGCGTGCCCGTCGTCCGACCCTCGAACACGCCCGAGAGGATCTCCGGCTCATCGGGCTCGTCGCGCTGCGTGACGATCTTCGACTGCCCCGGCCGGCGACGGGCCAGGTCGGGCTTGAGGTCGTCGACGGAAAGCTCCAGCCCCGCCGGAACCCCGTCGATGATCACGACGTTGCCCGGGCCATGGCTCTCGCCGGCCGTGGTGATGCGCAAGAGTTGACCGAAGCTGTTGCCGGGCATGATGGAAATTGTAGCAGCGACCGCGCTCTTACCCCCCTCCCTCCGGGACGGGCCGGGCCAGGGCGCCACCTGCGGCCTTGCGTCTACCCGCGCGGCTCGGTCTGTCCGCAAACTCGGTGCCACGGCTTGTCCGCAAAGCGGCAAGCTGTGCGCCGCTGCCGGATCGCACGGCTTGCCTTTCGGGTCAGGCCGTGGCACCCGCCCTCCCAAAGGGGAGGGTATTACTGCTCCACCTCCACCCGCGCCGCCATCGTGTGCTCGGCCCCGGCCCCAAGCGTCACGGCGTTCTCCGCGATGTTCGCCGTCTCAATGCACAGCATCCGGGGCCACTCGTCGTCGCCGAAGTCCGGCAGCGCCCGCGCCTTGTCCACCCACGGGTTCCACACCACCGTGCTCCGCGAGCCTTCCTTGCTCACCACGATCCGCCGCGCCCACCCGGCATCGTGCAGCACGCATGTCGCCGGCGTGTTCGTGTACAGCCGATCCGTCTCGCCCTCGAAGCGGATCGGCGCCTCGCCCTGGCGATGCTCGGCCCCGAACTGCCGATACGCCGCGTGCTCGAGCCCCGTGACCTCGACCTGCCGAATGTCGCTGACGGCGAAGTAGCTGTGCAGCGCGGCCGTGTAGCTCGCCTCGCCCGCCGACGCGTTGCGCACGATCAGGCTCATCGTCAATGCCGCCCCCAGCTCCACGCGATGCACGACGGCGAACGGATCGACCTGCGTCGCCAGCTCGATGCGCACCGTGCCGTCGTCCAGCTCGCGCGTGGCGACAACGTCCCACCGCCGCAGCCGCGCCAGCCCGTGCTGCGGCGCGTCGGGGTCATCCGCGCGCTTGCCGAACCACGGAAAGCACACCGGCACGCCCCCCCGGATCGGCTTGCCCTCCTCGAACCACGACTTGGCGCT
>SKPT01000436.1 GCA_007119405.1 Phycisphaeraceae bacterium | reverse complement strand
TGCTTCAAGCCGGACGGTGTGGGCCGCGCCCGCTCTACCGGCCCCGCAACGGAGCCTGAGGGTGTGCGGAGGCACGCTCCCCCGGCCCCTCCCGGAGGGAGGGGGGTTGAGCCTGTCGATCAGTCCTGGGGGCTCAGGGGCCGGCCGATGCCGGGCCTCTGGACGGGCTCGCGCTCGTCGTCGGGATCGCCTTCATCCTCGAAGGCTTCGCCGAAGACGGCGGCGATGTCGACGACGGTGGCGGGCAGGAGCTGGCCCTGGGCGTCGAGGCGGTAGATCATGAGCGTGCCGCGCGTGTTGTCCAGGGCGAAGAGCGAGTCCTCATTGGCGCGGGTGCGGGCGGTCATGACGGTGTAGCTGGGCTGGGCGATGACCATCGCGGCCTGGGCCTGGGGCTCGACGGGCCCGCGCTGGGCGAGCTGGACGAGCAGCAGTGCGGCGAGCACGGCGGCGGAGGCGGTCAGGGCGTAGCAGGCGAGGCTGGTGCGGCTCATGGCGAGGCTCCGGGGAGCGAGCGGTGCGGCGCGGCTGGCAGCCGGTGCGTTCCGGGGCGAGCGGGCTTCAGCGCTGCGGCTGCGGGTCGATGAACTGCTCGAGGTCGACCATGATGTTGCGGCCGTCGAGCAGGTGCAACTCGTCGGTGCGTGCGTCGTAGCGGGCGAGGAGGATGTCGCTGGTGTGGGTGTTGATGATGTAGATCGCGGCCGGCGGCCCGCCGCGGGAGACTTCGCCGGCGATCATGACGTAGCGGGCCTGGGCCTGGGCGTCCTGGGCCTGGGCGGGCTGGGCGAGCGTGACGCTCAGGGCAGCCAGCAGCGCGGCGTTGAGGAGGATGAGCACGGCCAGGGTGCGGGGGCTGGTCATGGGTGGGCTCCGTCGTGCGGGGGCGGCGGGGCGGCGCGGTGCCGGGTCCGGTGCGCGGGTCGGCGAGGGGGCCTAGTCGCGGTGGCCGCGGCGTGAGCTCATGAAGCTGATGGCGGCGGCCCAGATGACCAGGAAGACGGCCAGGACGATCGGGATCCAGGGCTGGAAGGCTGGGGGGGCGGCGCCGATGTCGTCGGGCTGGCCCAGGGCCGGGCCGGCCAGGGCCAGGAGGGTCAAGGCGGCGGCGAGGCCGGCCACGGCGCGACGGTAACGCGGGGGGGTGGGCGTGCTCATGGGGTTCATGATACGTCGGCGCGGCCGGCGCTGTAAATGGGGCGACGGGCAGGGATGGCCCGGGGTTGAGCGCGGCGGTGACAGAGGCGATACTCCGGCCCTGGCTCGCGAGCCCTGGAGAGGCGCTGATGTCTATTCGAGCGGTGGTGATGGGCCTGGCGCTCGGGCTCTTTCTCGCCTCGGCGGCGTACTTCAACGACAACGTCATCGGGCAGACGATGCTGATGGGGCATCATCTGCCGCAGGCGCTGTTCGGTGTGGTGTGCGTGCTGCTGTTCGCCGTCAACCCGCTGGTGCGCATCATCGGGCCGCGCGCGCCGCTGTCGGCGCCGGAGGTGGCGGTGATGACGGCGATCGCGCTGGCGGCGTGCGGCTGGCCGAACCACAGCTTCTACCGCAGCTTCGCCAGCATCGTGACGCTGCCGGGCTACTGGGTGCAGAACCAGCCGCAGTGGGTTGAGGCCGACGTGATGAGCTTCGTGCCCGGGGGCTCGGGGAAGCTGGCGCGTGAGCACATCCTCGATCCGCCGGCGCTGGCGGCGGCGATCGTCGAGGCGGCCGAGGCTCAGGGCCTGGAGGACGGCCCGGGCACTGGCGGACAAGCCGCCGGTGGCACGGGTGAATCCGATCTGCCGCGCACCGATGAGGGGCTGGACAGGGCCGGCCCGGCCCGGGCGCCGCCGGACCCGGCGGTGCTGGCGCGGCTGTGGGCGCTGATGCAGACGCAGGAGGACCGTCGGCAGACGCGTCGTCTGGCCGCGGGCGAGGAGCGCGACCCGCGTTACTTCACGGCGGCGCTCAACGGCGTGCTGGCGAACCGTGAGCTTTACGATGGCCAGGCCTTCGCCGCCGTGGACGTGCCTCCGGGCCTGCGGCGGCGTCTCGAGCGCGTGCAGGCTGGCGAGCTGACGGAGTTCCAGGCGGTGCGGGCCAACCGGGCGCTGCTGGCGGCGGCGTTGCCGGGGCAGATCATGCGGGCGCCGGCGGGCGAGGGGGTGCTCTTCGCCGGGGGGGATCCGGAGCACCCGACGCTGGACGTGATGCTCACCGGCCGCGAGACCGAGGAGCTGACCCCGCCGGGCGAGATCGACTGGCAGAGCTGGTGGCCGACGCTGCGGTTGTGGGGCCTGGTGGCGATCGGGATGGGTCTGGCGGCGCTGTGCCTGGCGCTGATCGTGCATCCGCAGTGGTCGCGGCGGGAGATGCTGCCCTACCCGATCGCGCGTTTCGTGCAGGAGGTCAGCCGCAGCGACACGGGCGGGTGGCTGCCGGACGTGGCGCGGCGCAAGGGGTTCTGGATCGCCGCGGGCGTGATCGCCGGCGTCCACACCATCAACGGGGCGCAGGTGCTGTTTGACTGGATGCCGCCGAGCCTGGAGATCCCGACGCGGTGGCACTTCAGCCCGATGCGCGATCTGTTCCCCAACGCCAGCCGGGTCTACGGCAGCCACGCCTACTTCGAGCCGTTCCTCTTCCCGATGGTGGTGGCGTTCTCGCTGTTCCTGACGACGACGGTGTCGTTCAGCCTGGGCATCGCGCACCTGCTTTTCATGATGCTCGGGGCGTTTCTGATCTCGCAGGGCATTGCGCTGGATCGCGACTACATCGGTTCGAGCAAGATCAACACGCTGGCGTTCGGGGCGTTCGTGGCGTTCGCGCTGATGATCCTTTATGTCGGGCGGCGTCACTACGCGAACGTGGCGGGGTCGATGATCGGGCTGCGGCGGGACGCGACGACGCCGCGCTACGCGACCTGGGCGGGCTGGGGGCTGGTCGGGTCGATCGCGGTGTCGGTCGTGGCGTTGCACTGGGTGGGTCTGGCGTGGCCGCTGGGCGTGGCGCTGATGATGCTGGTGCTGCTGAAGTTCCTGGTGATGTCGCGTATCGTGGCGGAGACGGGGGCGTTTCTGGTCAAGCCCGGCTGGTGGCCGGTGGGGATCCTCGTGGCGCTTGTGGGTTTCGAGGCCCTGGGGCCGGTGGCGTACATCGGCCTGGCGCTGGCGACGCTGATCCTGGTCGGCGAGTCGCGCGAGGCGATCATGCCTTACCTGACCAACGGGCTGAAGATCGCCGAGCAGGCCGGGCGCGACGAGGGCCCGCGGCGGGTAATCCCGTTCAAGACGGTGATGATCGTGCTGTCGCTGCTCGTGGCGGGGGGCGTGTCGCTGACGATCCAGCACAACGTGGGGGTCAACCGCGAGGGCTTTGTGCAGATGCTGTCGCGTGTCGGGTTCGACCAGTTGGCCGGCCACGTCGCCGAGTCGCGGGCGCTGGGGACGCTGGCGGAGGCGGTCTCGGCCGAGGGGATCGAGCGGTGGGCGCTGCTGAGCCCGGACACGGCGCAACTGGGGTGGATGGCGCTGGGCTTTGCGCTGGTGATCGCCACGGCGACGGCGCGGCTGCGGCTGCCCTGGTGGCCGCTGCACCCGGTGATCTTCCTGGTCTGGGGGACCTGGCCGATGTTCATGTTCAGCGCCTCGTTCCTGCTGGGCTGGGCGATCAAGGCGTCGCTGGTGAAGCTGGGCGGGGCGCGGGCGTATCACGGGGCCGTGCCCATCGCCGTGGGCGTGATCTTCGGCGAGCTGGTCTCGGCGTTCGCGTGGGGCGGGCTGGGCGCGTTCCAGTATTTCGTCACCGGCATCCAGCCCGAGCGCTATTGGCCGTTCAGCTATTGAGGCACGAACGCATGCAGGCACGCAGCGGAAGGGTGACAGATCCCGCCCTTCGCTCGCGGACTCGCTCAGGGCGGGCGTTAACGGGCCGCCCCGACCGTCGATTTCCGCATGTCGAATCTCGATCCCTATCATTTGCTTGTGGACCCGACCCGTCCTGCGATCGAGCGGCGGCTGCGTCGCGCCGCGGCGGTGCTGATCCTCGCGGCGATTGCGTTGGCGATCCCGCTGGGTTGCACGACGACGGTGCGGCCGCCGACGCAGTTGGCTGAGCCGACCTCGGTGTACATCGTGGATCACGGGCGGACGCCGAGCCTGGTGCTGCCCGAGGGCGAGGGGTTCACGCGCTGGGCGTACGGGGACTGGCGCTATTACGCCCAGGGGCGCACGAACGTCTTCGTGGGGGCGGCGGCGCTGCTCTGGCCGACGCAGGGGGGGCTGGGGCGGATGGCGCACGACGCCCCGGCCGAGCCGACGGCCATCCGGGCCGCGCTGCTGGTGCCCGTGGAGGCGGTCCACGAGGTGCGCGTCGAGCGCGAGGCGGTGCGCCAGCTTCGCCAGCGGCTTGAGCGCCACCACCGGGCCGAGGCGGCGACGGAGCTGTTCAATCCCGCGGCCGAGCTGCTTTTCGTCGAGCATCCGCGGCGGTACACGTTCTTTTTCTACAATTCGAACCACGCCGTGGCCGATTGGCTGCGCGAGCTGGAGTGCGAGGTGGGGTTCGTGGCGCCGATCTCGCGATGGCGCGTCGAGCGGCCGTAGGGGGGGCCGCGGGTTGGGCTCCGGCGGCCCCGGCACTTGAGCGCGGGGCCGAGTTTTCCAATAATCGCACGCTTGTCCGCGTCGGCCGGCCGGCGCGGGCGGTGATTCGCGACACCCCCCGCCACCCCTGCCACAGGAGAGGACCATATGTCGACGCAGACCACCGGCCAGCCCATCACCTTCAAGGACGGCCAGCTCCACGTGCCCAGCCACCCGATCGTGCCCTTCATCGAGGGCGACGGGACCGGGCCTGACATCTGGGCGGCCGCCCAGCGCGTGCTCGACGCCGCGGTCGCCAAGGCGTACGCCGGCGAGCGGGCGATCGCGTGGAAGGAGGTCCTGGCCGGGCAGAAGGCCAGGGACACCACCGGCGACTGGCTGCCCGACGCCACCGTCGACGCCTTCAAGGAGCACTTCGTCGGCATCAAGGGCCCGCTGACCACGCCCGTCGGCGGCGGCATCCGCTCGCTTAACGTCGCCCTGCGCCAGGTCCTGGATCTCTACGTCTGCCTCCGCCCCGTGCGCTGGTTCACCGGCGTGCCCACACCCGTGAAGAACCCCGCCGACGTGGACATGGTCATCTTCCGCGAGAACAGCGAGGACATCTACGCCGGCATCGAGTTTGAAAACGGCACGCCCGAGTGCGACAAGTTCAAGAAGCTCTTGAGCGAGGCGTTCCCCGAGCTGTACAAGAAGATCCGCTTCCCCGACACCGCGGGCCTGGGCATCAAGCCCGTGTCGCGCGAGGGCACGCGCCGGCTGGTCAAGGCCGCGATCGATTACGCCATCGAGCAGGGCCGCGAGAGCGTCACGCTCGTGCACAAGGGCAACATCATGAAGTACACCGAGGGCGCGTTCGCCGACTGGGGCTACGAGCTCGCCCGCGAGGAGTATGGCGGGGAGCTGATCGACGGCGGGCCCTGGACGCGCATCAAGGCCGGCGGGCGCGAGATCATCGTCAAGGACGTCATCGCCGACGCGTTCCTCCAGCAGATCCTCACCCGCCCGGGCGAGTACGACGTCGTCGCGACGATGAACCTCAACGGCGACTACAT
>SKPT01000056.1 GCA_007119405.1 Phycisphaeraceae bacterium | reverse complement strand
GGTCCCGTCAGGGGCGGTGATCGGATACCACATGGTCGGCCGATCCTGGCGCCGTGCTCCTTTGCCGTTTTTGCGGAGTTGACGGCGCCGTGCCAACCGCCCGTCCGAAAGCGTGAGCGGGTACGCATCCAGTATCTCAGGCTTGGCTCGCTTTTTCAGCCGAGCCTCGTCCTTGTTACGAGCGTAGACGAGAATGTAATCGTGGTAGTTTGAGACCGCCCGATCGGCTTCATTCCGACTTGGGCTGTCCATTTTTTTCCAGATGATCGACGCGACAAAGTTCTCCTCCCCGAAAATCTCATTCATCACCAGGCGCAGGTGGTGCACCTCGTTGTCGTCGATGCTGATGAAGATCACGCCGTCCTCGCGGAGCATCTGCCGGGCGAGGAACAGGCGGGGGTACATCATGTTCAGCCAGGCGGAGTGGATGCGGCCGGTGCGGTTGGCGCGCTCTTCCTCGCCGCGGCTGTCGGCGGCGCGGGCGTCGGCCTGGCCGGTCTGGGCGTAGTAGGCCGCCAGCGGCTGGCGGTAGTCGTCCTCGTAGATGAAGTCGTTGCCCGTGTTGTAGGGCGGGTCGATGTAGATGAGCTTGACCCGGCCGGCGTAGGCCTTGTACAGGAGCTTGAGGGCTTCGAGGTTGTCGCCTTCGATGAACAGGTGCTCGGTGGTGTCGAAGTTGACCGACTCGCCGGGCACGGGCACGAGCGTGTCCTGGCACGGCCGCTGAAGCTGGCGGATGGCGTCGCGCTTGCCGGCCCACTCGAAGCGGTAGCGGTCGGGCCGGTCGTCGATGACCTGGCCCAGGGCGTCGCGGAGCTTGTCCCAGTCGAGCTGGGGCGCGGCGTCGGCGGTGAAGGCCTCGGGGATGAGCTGGCGCAGGGCGTCGAGGCGGTCGTCCGGCAGCGGCGGCGTGGCGGCGGCGACGGGGTCGGCGTGGCGGGGGTTGGCCGGGTCGCCGGCGTCGGTGCGGCCTGGGGTCTGCTGGTCGGTCTGCGGCTCAGTCATGGCGGGTGTGGGGTCCCGTTGGCGAAGGAGGCGGATCGTGGCGAGGCGGCGGGGGCGGTCGGTGAGTAGCCCCCACGCCGGCGTCCCGGCTTGTCCAGCCCCGGCCCGTTGAGCGATTGAGCCCCCCGCGGCCGGCCCGGGTGATTGGTGGCGGGGCTGGGGGCGGGGCTGGTGCACCGCTGGGGCTCGACCCGGGGTACGGCTTACGATGTTCACGCAGTTTACCATGTAACCCTTGCGCACGATCGCCCCGGGGCGGCCCGGGGTGCCATGGGGGTGTCAGCGGGTACGGCTGTCGTGGGCCATGGGCGGGACCCTGGGCGAGGCGCAGCGGGCTCGCATCAAGTCTGCGTGACATGTCGCCGATGCGGTGGTTATTGAGGCTCACGGTTGCCCCGGGGCGGGAAGGCGCGGCACCGGCCGGGGCCGTGGCGAGCCGGCGTGCCGACGAAGGGGGCCACCCATGGGCGAATCCCAACCGCGCTATTTCCTGATCCGTGGGATCGAACGCGTATCCGGCAGGCACGTGCAGCTTCAGTTTCCCGGGGCGACGGCACAGGAGGCGGTAGCGCGGGCCGAGGTCGAAGGGCTGCAAGTGCTCGGCCTCGCCGCTGTTGCGCCGGACGCGGAGTCTGCGGAACCGGCGTCGCCGACGGATGCCGTTGTCACACCTGGGGGGCCCAACACTCCCGACGAGGCCGACGCGGTGACCGGCAAGCCCGCGCACGCGCCAGCGGAGGTGGGTCCGGCGTCGGTCGGCTCGCCGACGGCTCGGGAGCGCCGGCGGCGTACGCCATGGTGGCGGTTTCGATGGGGCTGGCCAGAGGGGTTCCGGTTCCCGACTTCTGCGTGGTTTCTGCTGCTGGTGCCGGTGGCGTTCTCGCTCGCGGCGCGGCTTGATGAGCTGGCTCGGGCTGTGCCTGCCGCGGTGCTCGGTGAGGCGATCGCGGTGTACGTGTTCAGCCTCGGCGTCGCCCTGGCAATCGGCTATGTGGTGTGGTGCATGTTTGGGCGTAACCCGACCGCATCGGAAGGCGGGGTATGGTTCGGGATCGGCCTGTTCGCCTTCATTCTGCTGATCGCTGACAGTCCAGGTGCTCCCGCTGGCCACGGGGCGCAACGTCCGTTGTCTCCATCGCCGGCGCGGGCGGACGGTGCTGGGTCGTCGGAGGCAGGTGGCGCCGGCGCTGCGACTCGGTTGATCATAAGGGCCGCTGAACGCGGCGATCCCGAGGCGCAACTCCAGTTAGGCCATCAGTACGAACTGGGCATGGGGGTCACGCGCGACAACGCTGAAGCGGCGAGGTGGTATCGGCAGGCTGCGGAGCAGGGGTTGGCGGAAGCCCAGGCGCGACTCGGAACGATGTATGACTTCGGGCTCGGTGTCCCCCAGGATGCAGTCGAGGGCGCGCGATGGTATCGGCGAGCTGCCGAACAAGGTCATGCCGGAGGGCAGTTCAACCTTGGTGCCAAGTACGGCCTGGGCCACGGTGTGCCACAGGACACAACGGAAGGGGCAAAGTGGATACATAAGGCCGCGGAGCAGGGCCACGCCGATGCGCAAGGGACACTCGGCAACCTGTATGTGCTGGGGCAGGGCGTATCCCAGGACTTCGTCCGGGCGTACACGTGGCTCACGCTTGCAGCCGAGCAGGATGTGGACGAGGCACACGAGCTTCGGGGTCTGCTTCAGGAACGCCTGACGTCGGAGGACATCGCTCGGGGCCAGCGGCTTGCCGACCAGTGGCGCGCACGGGTGCAGGCGCCGCGTCGCGCCGAGTGAGCATCCGGCAGCGTCACGCCCGACGCCCAGGTCTTCGCCCGCGACAACGCGATCGATCCTGTGGATGGGCCCCGGCTCGCCGATCTGGTGCAGGAGACCAGGCAGCCAGCGGACGGGCCAGCGACACCGCCGGCCGAACCCGCGCCACCACCGGATGCGCCTGGCGCGGCCGCCGACGACACAGCGGAGCCCCCCGCCTATCCGGCCTGCGGCAGCTCGATGGGCTCCCATACCGGTCGTTCCGGCCCCTGCGGTAGAATACCCCTCCGTGCACACCGTCTATCCTCTCGTCCGGGAAGCCTCGCCATGCCACTGTTGCGCCTTACCACCGTGTTGGCCACGTTTCGTCTCACCGCCTTGTTGGCCGCGTTCAGCATGGCCGCGGCGGCGTTCGCTGAACCGGAGGATGTGCGGCAGCGCTTGCTTGAGCGCGTCCGCGTCGATCCCGCCCCGCTGGATCGGGAGCCCGTCACCACCGTCGTCGAAGGTCCACTGCGGGACGACGGCACGATCGACTACGTTGCCGCGGTCAATGCCAGACTCAGCCAGGGTGTGACGCCCGACAACAACGCTTACGCCGTCATCGCGGCGTTGATCCACCCCAGCGACTGGGACGACGACGATTACCGCGAGCGCGTATTCGAGGAGATGGGCGTTCCCCTTCCCGACGACGATGCGGAGTATCTCCGCTCGTTCAGGGACTATGTCGTGCAGCAGACAGGCGAATACCTGCGGCACAACAGCGAGCTGTACGCGAGTTGGGACCTGGCGATGCGTGAGCCCTGGTCGGCCGAGGCCGCGCCGGTTGTCGCCGACTGGCTGGCGGCGCAGGAGGGCCCACTGTCACGCCTGGGCGAGGCGCTGGACCGCGAACGCTTTTGGGCTCCATTCGTTCCCGATTCATCAAACCATGGCCTGATCTATCTGCCCGGCACGCTTGGCGCGTTACAGGATCGGACCTATGCGCGCTCCGTGGTCGGCTACGACCCGCCTGCCGCACCGCCACGCCTGGGCACGCTTCGGCGGGCGTTGCCGACGAGGGCGCTGCTGCGGATCGAGCAGGGCGGGCTGGCGGACGCGGCCGCGGATGTGCTCACGCTCGAACGACTTGCCCGTGCCGTCACCGCGCACGAACTGCTCATGGAACAGATGGCGATAAGTGCCAGTACGCGGCGGCCCCTGGCCCACCTGGCCGGACATGATGCCCTGACCGCGGCGCACGCACGCGCCCTGCTTGATGAACTGCCCGATGCGCCGATGTGGCCCCACCTGTCGCGCGCCATCGCCACGGGCGAGCGACATATGCTGCTGAACTTCCTCCAACGCCTGTCGGAGGGGTTTGATGACTCCACGCTCACGCGGCGGCTGCCGTTCGCGGACCGTGCGTGGGTCGCGGAGGTTGGCCCAAGGTATTTCGATCTTGACCGGGCCATCCGCCGTGCCAATCGCCATTACGATCGCCTGGCGGAGGTCGGCTTGCTCAACACGCGACACGAACGAGAGCAGGCCTGGACGGATGCGGCTCAGCACGTAGAGGCCACGCTCTCGCTTCTGCCCCGGGATCGAATCCGGGCGACCCACGTGATGCAGGCGGAGCTGCTGCGTCGAACCCAGCCTGAACGCGTCGAACTGTTTACCGATGTGGTCACGGATTACCTCGTGCGGTGGCTGCAGAGGCCGATAGGTGGCGCCAGAAACACGGTTGAGAGACCCGAAACCTTCAACGTGCTCAAACGCGTGGCGCTTGCGGTAGCGGGCCACCGCGCCGAGCATGGCGTGTATCCCGCAGCGCTCGACCAGCTCGTGCCCGGTTGGCTTGATACGGTGCCCGACGACCCCTTTGCCGCTGAGCCCGGCCAAGCCATCATCTACCGTGTCGAGGACGATCGCGTCGTCATCTACAGCGTGGGCGACAACGGCGAGGACAACGGCGGCGTGAGTGGGCCATACCGTGACCTGGCGCTCGAGTGGCCGCGGTGACGCGCGAGGTCGAACCAGCGGCGTCGGTTGTGCGTTGCCCCCATCCGGGGTGTGCCACCCTCACGGACCAGTCGCCCCCGCGCGACGTGTGGCGTGCTGGCCAGGTGCGGTGACCCGCGCCGCCGGGCTGTGTTCCGCGAGCACCCCGTCCCAGCTCTGCACGAAAGCGTCAACCAGCTTGTCGAACGCCTCGGCCTGCGTCCGCTGACGTGATCGGTCCACGGCGCTGCTGCGCGTCCACGTGTTCGCCCGACGGTCCGCGGTGGCGGTGGCTTCGGCCGTGGCATAGACGTAGCCGTTGCGCGTATCGACGAGGCTCGCGGTGGCGGTGGTGACCGCCTCGGCGCACTGGCTGGGGAGGAAGCCGAGCGTGACCAAGTCGATCGGGCTGCCCATGCTGGCGACGTTGATGTCGGTGTCGAAGGTGTAGATCAGCAGCAGGTTGGCACGCAAAGCCGGCGACTTCGGTCTCCACGTCGCGCGTGACGACGACGCGGAAGCGACCGTCGCCGATCGTGGTGCGCCCGGTGCAGGATCGGCAGTTGCCTGCCTGCACGCGGGCCACCGCGATGCGCGCGGCGAAGCGGGCCAGGGCGGGGCGATCGAGCATGGCGCGGATGTGATCGTCGGTGGCGTCGGCGATCTCGTCGTCGGTCATCTCGGCGGCGGCGCGGAACAGGGCCATGGCGGTGGCAGCTGCAAGGCGGCCGGCCCGCGCGCTGCAGTCAAGTGGTGTTTGCGGTTGACCGATGCTTCGCCTGTTGAGGCCTCCCGCGCCCACGCGTAGGATGCCTCTTCGACAACTTGGTTTCGCTTACGAGCGAATCGTCTGGTGATTGCGAACTACCACCCCGGCTCCGGCCGGGCCTTCAGCACCCAG
>SKPT01000005.1 GCA_007119405.1 Phycisphaeraceae bacterium | reverse complement strand
ATCCTGCAACCTGCTCGGTTCGTCATCCAGCCGCGTGCCATGAAGAATATCCGATCGCACGTCATACAAACGTGCGACGAACTTGACCGCCTGCGATCGATGCTTGGTGTCGGCCTCAAGTAGTCGCGCCACAGAATTGCTAAGGCGCTGCTTCAACTCGCCGCCCTTGAACCCGACCAGGGACTCGATGGCCGCCACGCACAATGCGATAGCGATTGCCGTGCTTGCCTGACGGTCCGCTTCGGCCAGCAGCCGTACGGCGTTGGCAATCCGGTTGTCGAAGTGCTCGCCCTTCTTCCGTGGCGAGAGTGCTAGGCCGAGCGCCTCGCGTAGAAACGGAAGATATGTCTTGAGATCGGATGCTCGTACGGGTTCCAGTCGTTCATGTCGACTTTGCTGTCGAGGTTCGAGTGCGCTGGAACTCAGAACGAGTGACCGAACCAATCGCTCAACATCAGCCGACATGTTCTTCAGTGAGGACGGCGACAAGTGTCCCCGTACCCGGACCGACAGTATGGCTTCGTCCTGCCGGATGACACTTGAGCCGGTGACATGACCCTTGAATTCCAAGGGGCAACATTCCACCGCGATGTCTTCGTACTGCCAAAGGGTAGCCTCGGTGTCGAGGTCCAAACTCTCGCCTTCGCCTTCAGTGGCCGCAGGCGCGTCAGATTCCTCGCCAAGAAGGTGTTGTCGGGCGGCATCCCAGCCGATTCGGAGCCACCGCCACCAATCGTCAAGCTCCGACGGTAGATCGGTGAGAATTGCGATCGGAATGGGCGCGCTCACCCGTTTTCGAAGAAGGTGCCGGTACACATGGTCAACGAAATGCGGATACCGCTCGTCAAACCACTCCGGATCAAACAAATCGACGTCCGTACCCGGGCGTGGCAGGTAGCGATCGAAAGCCTCGCTCAACTCATCGAGCGTAATGATCGCCGGGCCGGGTAACTCCTCAAGCAACTCGGCAAAGTGATCCTCGGGAAAACGGTCACCCAACCACCCTACCATCAGACATTCATCCCAGTCGCTATTGTCGAAGCCAAACGAGTCCTTGGCTTCCTGCTGATCGAGCAAGTATAAACCAGCAGCTTGGGCGACTGACTCACGCAGATCCGCTCCCAACTGTTGCTCGAACGGACCGGCTTGAAGGCGTTCGAGAATAACATTCCGAAGTTGTGGCATGGCATTACCCCGCGGATTGCGGATACATCTCCCCGTGTGCATCCGTGTGCATCGGTGGCTACTTCCCCGCCGCGATCGCCCGCGCCCGCTCCAGCGCCTCATCCACCTTGCTCGGGTCCTTACCCCCCGCCTGCGCCATGTCGGGCCGGCCGCCGCCGCCGCCACCGACCACCTGGGCGACCTGCTTGACCCAGTCGCCGGCCTTGAGCCCCTGCTTGATGCGATCCTCGGGCACGGCCGCGACGAGCGCGACCTTGCCTTCGCTGGTGCCGGCGAGCAGCAGCGGGGCGTCGGGGCGCTTCTTGCGGATCACGTCCATCGCGCTGCGCAGGGCATTGGCGTCGGCGTTCTCGAACTTCGCGACGATGACCGAGCCGTCGGCGGTGTCGGCGATGCGGCGGGCCTCGTCGATGACCGACTGTGCGGTGGCCTGACTGGCCGCCTTGGCCTGCTGGCGGGCCTGCTGCTGAAGCTCGGCCACGAGCCCGCTCAGGCGTCGGCGGACGACCAGCGGCAGCGTCGCTTCGTTGATCTCCTGCAACACCGCCGACATATCCACGCGGTCGCGCTGCGCGGCCGCGCCCTGGTCGCCGGCCTTGACCATCGCCAGCTCGCGCTCGAGCCGCTCGGCCGCGCGGTGCGCCTCGGCCGCCCGCTCGCCGGTGAGGCAGGTCACGCGGCGGACGCCCTTGGCGACGGCCTCCTCGCTGACGACCGTGAACGCCTGCGCTTCGCCCGTGCGATCCAGATGCGTACCCCCGCAGAACTCGATGCTGCGCCCCCGCCACCTTTCATCGTCGGGGTTCTTGAGGATTTGCTCCACCGGCTCGCCGATGGCGACGACGCGGACGCGCGGCGGGTACTTTTCGCCGAAGACCGCGCGCAGGCCGGTGATCTTCAGCGCTTCTTCCTGCGGAGCTTCGTCGGCGTAAACGGGCAGGTCTTCGTTGATCAGCTCGTTGACGGTGTTCTCGACCTGCTCGACCTGCTGCTCGTTGAGCGCGGCGTTGTGGGAGAAGTCGAAGCGGGTCTTCTCGTCGTCGACGAGTGAGCCGCGCTGGTCGACGTTGGGTGCGACGTGCTGGCGGAGGGCGAAGTTGAGCAGGTGGGTGGCGGTGTGGTTGGCGCGGATTCTGTCGCGGCGGTCGCGGTCGACGCTGAGCTTGAGGCTGGGCGGGTTGTCGGTGTCGAGCTTGCCGGCCTCCATGTGCCCGAGGTGGAAGGTGGTTTCGCCGACCTTGACGGTGTCGTGGACGCGGAAGCGGGCGTTGCCGTTGCCGGCTTCGATGACGCCGGTGTCGCCGACCTGGCCGCCGGCCTCGGCGTAGAAGGGGCTTTGATCGAGCGCGATGGCGCCGTCCATGCCCTGGATGAGGTGCTCGGCGCGGGTGTAGCCGTCGTCCTCGTGGGTCAGGAGCATGAGCTGGGTCGGCGCGAGCTCGGCCTCGGTGACGCCGTCGTAGCCGAGGAACCGGGTGGCGGGGGCGTCGCCGCGCTGGACGATTTCCACGAGGGACTGGCGTGCGTCGCCGCCGCCGGCGCCGGCGCGGGAGCGCTGCCGGGCCTCTTCCATGCGCTTCTCGAAGCCGGCGACGTCGACGATCATGCCGCGTTCCTCGGCCATGACCTGGGTCAGGTCCAGCGGGAAGCCGTAGGTGTCGTAGAGCATGAAGGCATCGTCGCCGCGGATGCGATCGCCGCCGCGCGACGCGGCCTGCTCGAAGAGGTCGATGCCGCGGTCGATGGTGCGGGCGAAGCTCTGCTCCTCGTCGCGGAGGACGGACGCGACGTGGTCGGGGTTCTTGTTCAGCTCGGGGAAGGCCTGGCCCATGTGCTCGACGACGGCGGGGACGAGCCGGTGCAGGAACGGCTCGGTGCGGCCGAGCGTCTGCCAGCCGTGGCGAAAGGCGCGGCGAAGGATGCGGCGCAGGACGTAGCCGCGGCCCTCGTTGCTGGGCACGGCGCCGTCGGTGATGGCGAAGGTGAGGCAGCGGACGTGGTCGGCGATGACGCGGTAGGCCATGTCGGTCGCGTCGTCGAGCTTGCCGGTGTAGGGGCGTGCGCCGGTGACGTCGCTGATGGCGTCGAAGAGCGGGGTGAAGACGTCGGTGTCGTAGTTGCTGGTCTTGCCCTGGAGCACGGCGGTGATGCGCTCGAAGCCCATGCCGGTGTCGACGTGCTTTGAGGGCAGGGGCGAGAGCACGCCGCCCCCGCCCCCGCCCCCGCCACCGCTGCGGTTGTACTGGATGAAGACGAGGTTCCAGATTTCGATGACGCGGGCGTCGTCGGCGTTGACAAGGTTGGCGCCGCTCCTGTCGGGGGTGAGGTCGATGTGGATCTCGGAGCAGGGGCCGCAGGGGCCGGTCTCGCCCATCTCCCAGAAGTTGTCCTTCTTGTCGCCGTAGTGGATGTGGTCGGGGTCGATGTCGGTGACGGTGCGCCAGAGGTTGGCGGCCTCGTCGTCGCGCTCGACGCCGTCGGCGGGGTCGCCGGCGAAGACGGTGGCGTGCAGGCGGGTCTTGTCCAGGCCCCAGACGTCGGTGAGCAGCTCCCACGCCCAGGCGATGGCTTCGCGCTTGAAGTAGTCGCCGAAGGACCAGTTGCCGAGCATTTCGAAGAAGGTGTGGTGATAGGTGTCCTTGCCGACGTCCTCGAGGTCGTTGTGCTTGCCGCCGGCGCGGATGCACTTCTGGGTGTTGACGGCGCGGGTGTAGTTGCGTCCGGCGTCGGCCTCGACGCCGAGGAAGATGTCCTTGAACTGGTTCATGCCCGCGTTGGTGAACAGGAGGGTGGGGTCGTCGTGGGGCACGACGGGGGAGCTGGGCACGAAGGTGTGCCCGTGCTTGTCCTGGAAGAAGCGGATGAACTGGTCGCGGATCTCGTGGCTGGTGGGCATGGGGTCGTCCGGGGCTTGGGTTCAGCGTCGAACACGGGAGTATAGTCGAAGCGTTGGCGGTGGTCGCCGCGCGCGGATGAGGGTGGCGCGGCCGGTGACGCGTGCCCCCCCTCCCGCCGGGAGGGGCTGGGGGAGGGTGCGTCCAGACGCCCTGCGTCATCGGCATGGCGAGCATGCACGACGATCGAGCGCACCCCCACCCAGCCTCCCCCCAAGGGGGAGGGGTCGGAATGCGTCGCGTCGCCGACGCGTCGTTTATCCTGTGGCCGTGCAACCCCCACCGGAGACACGCCATGGCTGAGATCAAGCACATCGGCTACGTGGGCTTGGGCATCATGGGCGCGCCGATGGCCAGCAACCTGCTCAAGGCGGGCTACACGCTGACGGTGCACAACCGCACGCCCGCCAAGGCCAGGGCCCTCGTCGACGCCGGCGCGACATTGGTCGATTCGCCCGCGGCGGTCGCCGACGCCGGGCCGGACGTCATCTGCATCAACGTCACGGACACGCCGGACGTCGAGCAGGTGCTCTTCGGCGACGGCGGCATCGTGTCGGCGGCCGCGCCCGGCCTCATCGTCGTCGACCACTCGACGATCAACCCCGTCGCCACGCAGGGCTTCGCCCGGCGGCTCAAGGACGAGTTCGACGTCACGCTCATCGATGCCCCGGTCTCCGGCGGGGACGTCGGGGCGCAGAAGGGGACGCTGAGCATCATGGTCGGCGGGCCGGACGACGCGGTGGCGCGCGTGCGGCCGATGCTCGAGGTCGTCGGCTCGAGCATCACGCATCTGGGCGAGGTGGGCCTGGGCCAGGCGTGCAAGGCGTGCAACCAGGTGGCGGTGGCGTGCACGCTCATGGGCGTGTGCGAGGCGCTGGCGCTGGCCCGGCGTACGGGCCTGGAGATGCACCGGATGCTCGAGGCGATCGGCGGCGGCGCGGCCGGTTCGTGGCAGATGACCAACCTGGGCCCGAAGATCGCCGACGGCGACTTCGACCCGGGCTTCATGATCGACCTGGTGCTCAAGGACCTGAACATCGTCAACGAGACCGCGCTGGGCAAGCGGCTGGCGCTGGCGGGCACGAGCGCGGCGGAGCGCTACTTCCGCATCGCCGCGGCGCACGGCCACGGCAAGCTGGGCACGCAGGCGATGGCCAAGGCGCTGGAGGTGCTCGGCAACGTGACGCTCAACGATGAGCCGGCGCCGGCGACGCGCGGCTGACGCCCGCAACGAAGGCGGGCGCCACGGCTTGACCGCGAAGCGGCAAGCCGTGCGATCGTCGACAAACGCACGGCCTGCCCTGCGGGACAAGCCGTGGCACCGCGATCGCGAGGTACCGATAACACGGCGCAAATTTTCATAACCCCGCCGAACCCGATCCGTTATAGTGAAAGGCACGTCGCGGTTGGCGCGGCCTGACCAAGGAGCCATCACCATGCCGCAACTGATCAACTCCGCACTCTGGCGTCGTCTGCTCATGGGCGGGGCGCGCGTCGTGCCGTGGTCGGCGGACCTGGCGCTGACGGCGCTGCGCGTCTTCGCGGGGCTGGCGCTGGCGCTGGCGCATGGGTGGGGGAAGATT
>SKPT01000245.1 GCA_007119405.1 Phycisphaeraceae bacterium | reverse complement strand
TACCCACCCTACATCGGCGCCGCCACGCGTGAAGTTCACGGCGTTGCGTGACACCCGTTTCCAACCAAGCCTACCGCTCCATCGCCCGCACGCGCCTGTCCTGCGGCTGCGTTGCATGAAGCCGCGCCAGCTCGACGTAGTGCGGGGCGAGCCAGGCGAGGTAGGCGCGCTCCTTATCGTTGATGGGTCGCACGACCCGGCCAGGCACGCCCATGACGACGTGGCCGTCGGGCACCTCCAGCCCCGGCGGCACGAGCGCCCCGGCGGCGACCAGGCACCCGCGGCCGATGACCGTCTGCCCAAGCACGGTCGCGCCCATCCCGATGAGCGTGCCTTCGCCGACGCGCTTGCCATGGACGATCGCGCCGTGGCCGACGCTGACGTTCGCCTCGATGACGTTGGGCACGTCGGAGTCGCAGTGGACGACGGCCGCGTCCTGGATGTTGGTGCCCGTGCCGATGCTCACCGGCGCCACGTCGCCGCGGATCACGGCCCCGTACCAGAGGTTGACGCCCTCACCCAGCTCGACCTCGCCCACGACGCGGGCGGTGTCGGCGATGTAGACGCTGCCGATGTGTTGGATGCTCATGGCGGTGATTGTAGAGGGGGGGTTCTCGCGGAGGGCGCGGAGATGATGGGTGGTGTGGCACTGCGCTGGGGGTGTGGTCCTGGCGAATGCCAAGGCCAGCGATGGACACGCAGGATCGTGGCCTTGGCGAGCGGACTCGCCAAGACCACGGCACCCGGGGCTCGCGAGGTATAGCCAACCCGCGCCCTCTGCGCTCTCGGCGGCCTCTGCGAGAACCTGCCACCGCTCGCCTCGACAACGGCCGGGCAGCGCTTATACTGTGGAGTCCCCGGCGACGCCCGGGCACGCCGCGGCCGTGGCGGAATTGGCAGACGCGCCAGGTTGAGGGCCTGGTGGGGATAAAACCCCGTGGAGGTTCGACTCCTCTCGGCCGCATTCACCCTTTCCCGCACCACCGCCCCGGGCATACGGGGCGCCTCGCGAAGCCACCAGCGGCTGCCTACAGTTCACGATCCAGCAGCCGATACTGCACCGCCTCCGCGACATGCTCGGGGCGGATCACGTCGGCGTCGTCGACGTCCGCGATGGTGCGGGCAACGCGGCGGATCTTGTCGTACGCCCGGGCGCTCAGGTTCAGCTCGCTCATCGCCTGGCGCAGCAGCTCCCGGCCCGTGTCGTCGAGCACCGCGACGCGATCGAGCTCGCGGCCGGTGAGCGCGCTGTTGGGTTTGAGCGCACTGCCGTTGCGCTTGATCGCCCGCTGGCGCGCCGCGACGACGCGCTCGCGCAGCTCCGCCGAGCCCGTGCCGCGCCGCTCGCCGCTGAGCTGCTGATAGGGCACAGGCGGGACCTCGACGTGCAGGTCCACGCGGTCGATGAATGGGCCGGACAGCCGGGCGAGGTAGCGCTGCATCTGGCGATGGGAGAACTCGTCGGTGGGCTTGTCGCCCTTGGGCGTGGGGTTCATCGCCCCCAGCATGAGGAAGCGGGCGGGGAAGCGGATGGAGCTGTGCGCCCGCGAGATGGTGACGTAGCCGTCTTCCAGCGGCTGGCGCAGCGTCTCGAGCACCATGCGCGGAAACTCGGGCACTTCGTCAAGAAACAGCACGCCGCGATGGGCCAAGCTCACCTCGCCGGGCTTGGGAATCGTGCCCCCGCCGATCACGGCCGCGCTGCTGGCGGTGTGGTGTGGCGTGCGCACCGGGCGATGGCGGATGAGCGACTGCCCGGCCGGCACCTGCCCGACGGCCGAGTAGATGCGCGTGATCTCCAGCGCCTCCTCGCGCGTCAGCGGCGGGAGGATGCCGGGCATGGCCTTGGCGATCATCGTCTTGCCCGTGCCCGCGGGCCCGAGCATGAGCAGGTTGTGCGCCCCCGCGGCCGCGAGCATCGCCGCGCGCTTGACCGCCTCCTGCCCGCGGATGTCGGCGAAGTCGACCTCCGCCCGCTCGTCGAAGCCGAAGGCCGTGTCGCCGCGATCGGCGAGCGGCGCGATGTCGTCCACCTCGTTGAGAAAGCCCACGACCTGCGCCAGCGTCTGGACCGGGTAGACCTTCACGCCGCCGACGCCCGCGGCCTCCTCGGCGTTGTCCTCGGGCACGATGAGCCCCGCCATCTTGTGCTCACGCGCCAAGAGCGCGAGATTGATCGCCCCGCGGATGGGGCGCAGTCGGCCGTCCAGCGCCAGCTCGCCGGCAAAGAGAAACTCGCGATGCCGCTCGCTGCGGATGACCCGCTCGGCGATGAGCAGGCCCAGGGCGATGGGCAGGTCAAAGGCCGGGCCTTCCTTGCGGATGTCGGCCGGGGCGAGGTTGACGAGCAGGCGGGCCAGCGGAAAGGGGAACCCGGAGTTGACCATCGCGGAGCGGACGCGCTCGATGGACTCCTTGACGGCCGCATCGGGCAGCCCGACGATCGTCGTCTTGGGCAGGCCCTCCTCGGCAACGTCGACCTCGACTTCGCAGGCAAGCGGGTCGATGCCCTGGAGGACGAAGCTGTGGACCTGGGCGAGCATGGGGGGAGTATAGCGGAGGGGGAAGGCGTCAATTGAGCTCATCGCCGCGCACATCGTTCGCCTGCCCACACTCGGGGCAGACACCGGTTGGCGTCCCCCGGAGGTCATAACCGCAGTGAATGCACAACTGTCGAGTGGCACGTCGATCCTGGCGCGATGCCAGGAGCCCGGCGTAACCCAGCGTGTAGAGGGCCGCGCCGGCGATCAATAGCGGCAGGGGCAGCAGATAGAAGCCAAAAAGCCGCTGGTTCACGCCATGCAAAGGTGCCAAGGCCGCTATCACAGGTGACACGGCGCTGATCGCGAGTAGACTTCCCCAAATCGCCGGCAGCACATACTCGCGCCGCAGATAACGCAGCAATATCAGCGGCGTTAGCAGGAAGAGCGTGATGGGAAGCGTTGCCATCAGCAACAACTCGAGCTGCGTAAAGCCGAACACGAAGCCGATGACAGCAATTTGAAGACCGTGTAAGGTCGTCGCCGAGCCCGGTGCAATGAACTCGCCGTGGTAAGCCGGCAGCAGCATGACAATCGCGCCCGCAAGCCACGCGGCGAGCAGGAGGACACTGCCCGCGCGACGCACAACGTGTTGTTTACCGGCAGAATCCTGCACGCTCACCTCCCTTATTGACGAACACGGCGGCCGCCGGACCGGAGTTTATTGCCTCGCGACGGTCATTGTGAGCAACCCCTCCTCAGCAACGTCGACTTCGACTTTGCAGGCAAGCGGGTCGATGTTCTGGAGGACGACGCTGTGGGCCTGGGCGAGCATGGGGGGGAGTATAGCGGTCGGGTATGGATCGCCGCTACACTAGGGTCCGATCGGTTCTACGAATCCGCCAGTCCAGGAGCGCGGCAGCCATGAACCTGCTGCACCTGATCGGGTGGGGCAACGTCATCGCAGGCCTATTGTTGATTGCCGGAAGGCGACCCGGTGGCGTGGCATTCTGTCGGCTTGGCCGAAAGATCTTTGAGCAGAGCGTTTTCCGGGAACTGGCGTATCACATCTACGACGAAGCGACCGCGCCGCGGATATTCCTGTTTCTCGGGATCGTGTTTGTCATCCAGGGATTGGCGATATTGCTGCTGGCCATGATCTGGTAACCCTGCCCCTGCAATGCCGGTCGCCGCGTGCCGGGCCCCGCGTGCCACACAGCATCCCGAACCGTGCTCTGTGCGGACCGCCGGTTGCGTCCGCGTGCATTCGCCGCCATTCTACATGGCGATGCTGCGTCAGCCTCGCCGGCCGTTCGCCGCGCACTCGAACGTCATCATGCACTCGACGTTCACCGTTCGCCATCACGCCGCGCCCCGCAGCACCATCAGCCAGGGGGTACCCCGTCATGACCGCCCCGGACACCGACCCATGCGATGACGTGCCCGCCGCGTCGCCGGCCCCGCAGGCCATGGACGAGCTTCTCCCGGCGTATCTGCGCCATCGCGACGTGCCCTGCCCCAATTGCAGCTACAACCTGCGCGACTTGACGGGCACGAGCTGCCCCGAGTGCGGGCAGCGGCTCGAGCTTGTCGTTGACCTCGGCTCGCCGCTTCTGTCGCTCTATCGCCACCTTCGCCGCACGCGCCTGAGGCTCGATGCCTGGCCCGTCTGGCTCAGCGCCCTGCCGCTTTTCCTGGCCGCGCTCGCGCCGCTGGCGGTCTGGCTGCTGGCCCAGCTTCCTGATCGCCTTCGGGAGTATCGCGATCCCGTGGCCGGCTGCCTCACTGTCCTCATGACAGGCATCGCCGCGACCATGCTCGTCATCTGGTGGCGCCGCATGGGCGATATGCTCCAAATGCCCATCGAATCGCAGGTGTTCTTCGTGGCGGCCTCCTGGATCATCGGCATACTCATCCTGTGGATCTACTCCCTACCGGCGCTCATTTGACAGCGACCCGGATGGACGCTTGCGCCGCCTGCGCCCCGGCCTCTACAATCCCGCCATGCCGTTGGCCCACGACGACGCCCGCCCCCTGCCGTGCCGCCCCGTGGCCGTGGTCTGCTTCTGGGTCGCACCCCTCGTGCCCGTGCTCATCTACCTCGTGGCCGCGGCGCTGCTTGGCGTGCGCGCCCCGGCGCGATGGCTGGGCATCGACGACCTCGGCGCCATCGCCTTGATGTTCCTGGCGGCGACGACAAACGCGATCAACAGCATCGGCTTCATGCTCGCCCAGCTTCTCGTGCCGCTGCCGCTGGTCCGACACCGCCCCCGCTATTGGAACCTCGCGGCCCTGGCGGGCATCGTGTCGCTGGTCGCCGCGTTCGCGACGTTTCATCTCGGCGAGGTGATGACCGTCGGCCACCTCGCGGCCGCGCTGGCGATGATCGTCGGCACCGTGGGCATCTCCTTCCTCGCCGGCTACGGGCTGCTGAAGCTGGGCTACCACCAGCACTGGCTCCAGGTCCCCCAGCGCGGAGCGTGCGCGACGTGCGGCTACGACCTGCGCGGCTCGCCGGGGCCGCGATGCCCGGAGTGCGGCCGGCGCATCGCCCGCCAGACCGGCCGCGACGTCCTCTAGCCCCAAAACAAGCGTATCGCTCGGCCTCCGCGCGGCGTTCGACCGACGGTGGCGCCGGCCACGGGATCGCCGACGACGCCGGGTGGGTCGAGGCGTGAACCATCTTGTCCTTGCTTCATCTGACGCCTCGCTTGGCTCCCGCCACGTGTCCAGCCGAATCTCGCGGATCGGGGCATCCTTACCCCGACTTCAACCTGCCGCCGTTCAACAGCGCATCGGCTCACGCCACGCCTCGGCCGAACGCAGCAGCGCCGATTGCCAACGGTTCCACGACAGCAGCCGATACACCAGCTTCCGCCCCGATCGCAACACCTGGCATGGCAGGCGCATCATCGCTTCGACGAAGCCCTTGAACTCCATCCGCAGCAGCTCATGCTTCTCCTCGCGATGACGCGCGGCCCAGCGTCCACGCGCCACCGGCAGCGACAGCGCGAACCACGCCTTGAGCGTCCATGCCAGCGCCCCCATCACCATGTACGCCCAGTTGCTCAGCAGGTTGTCCACCGGCATCCGCATCGCCTTGCAGCCGTTCTTGAGCTGCTCGATCAGGTTCTCCTGCTCGCAACGCTCGTTGGCCAGGAACACGATGCCTTCCGCGTCCGTCGCCC
>SKPT01000659.1 GCA_007119405.1 Phycisphaeraceae bacterium | reverse complement strand
GAGCGCGTGGCCGCGGACCCGGACGGCCACAGCGCGGCGGCGCGCGAGCTGGCGCGGGCCCACTTCGCCGCCGACCGCGTGCTGGGCGGGATGCTCGAGCAGGCCTTTGCCAGCGACACCGTGAGATGAGCGAGACATACCCTGCGACAGACGAGCTGGCCCAAGGCCTGGCCGCGGTGCTCGCGGCCAACGGCGATCTGAGCATCGAGCGGCGCGAGCCCAACCGTTACGCCAGCACCTTCGCCAGCGAGATCGTGACCTGCCGCGTGGGCGCGGGCCGCGTCGAGCTGCTGTGCAAGTACGGCCCGGCGGGCGAGGACAACACCAGGGCCAACCGCCACCGCGGCGGCGTGCCCTACGAGGCGAGCGTTTACGAGCGATGCCTGAGTCGCGCCGGCTGCTCCACGCCGGCCTACCACGGCCGGTTCGATCTGCCGCGCGCCGGCCAATGCTGCCTCGTCGTGCAGTACCTGGCTGGCGCCCAGCCGGCGGGCAAGATGGTGCATCGCTGCCCGCTGTCGCAGGTGGCGACATGGATCGGCCGCTTCCACGCGATGCACACAGGGCAACTGGATGAGCGGTGCTACGCATTTCTCTGCCGGTATGACGCCTCGTATTACCGCTTCTGGGCCGAGCGCGCGGCGATGCAGGCCAGCGATCATCGCGACGCGCGCTGGCTGGCGGAGCTGTGCACTGCGTTCGCCGACCGTGCGATGGAGCTGCTCGGGGGTGACGAGACGCTGATCCACGGCGAGTTCTACCCCAGCAACGTCCTGGTGCAGGACGAGACGGTCTACCCCGTGGACTGGGAGTCGGCCGCGATCGGCGCCGGTGTGATCGACCTGGCGGCGTTGACTGAGGATTGGTCTGTCGAGGAGGTGCGCGCCTGCCGCGATGCGTACGTGGCGGCGCGCTTCGCCGGGAAGGCGCCCGGCGACTTCGACCGCCGTCTTGACGCGGGGCGGCTGTACCTGCATCTGCGCTGGCTGGGTGGCCGCGTCGACTGGAAGCGCCGCGCCCGCGCCCGGCGCAGCCGCCTCGACGCCGTGCGCCGGATCAGTGATCGCCTGGGTATCATGCGCGTCTGAGCGTCGGCGCATGGGCGAGGGAGCGAGCTGGCCATGGATCTGATCGTTGTCGGGTTGGGCTGGGCGGGCCTGCGTCACGCGCAGGCGATCCGCGCGGTGGCGTCAAAGGAGGATGTGCGTCTCGCGGCCGTGGTGGATCCCGACCGCGAGCACCGGGCCGGTCTGCTCGCGGAGCTGGGCGAGCCGGCGGCGTATGACACGCTGGGCGAGGCGTTGGCGGCGCATCAGGGGGCGGCGGTGGTGCTGGCGACGCCGCACGCGCTGCACCGCGCGGGCGCCGAGGAGGCGGCCGGTGCGGGGCGGGCGGTGCTGGTCGAGAAGCCGATCGCCCCGACGCTGGCGGACGCCGACGCGATGATCGACGCCTGCGGGCGAGCCGGCGTCACGCTGATGGTCGCCGAGTCGGCCCGCTACAACCTCACGTCGATCCGCCTGGCCGAGGTCGTCGCCGCCGGGCGGCTCGGCCAGCCGCTGGCGGGGCGCTTGAGTTTCGTGGGGTCGGGGACGCAGCAGTACGGGTACCCGGGGCGGCGTGCCTGGCTGAGCCGGCCGGAGCTTGGCGGCTCGGGCGTGTGGCTGCTCAACGGCATCCATCATGTGTCGTTGGCGCGCATGCTGCTGGGGGAGGTCAGCCGCATCACCGCGCATGAGGTGCGCTCCGATGAGCTGGACGCCCCGGGCGTCGAGGCCAGCGTCATGGCGCTGCTGCGGTTCGATGACGGGGCCGCGGCTCACCTGACCAGCAGCGTGGAGCTGCGCGGGTTCAAGCGTTTCCGCGACGTGGTGATCTTCGGCAGCGCGGGTACCGCCTGGACGGACCTGCGCGACCCGCAGCGTGTCAGCGTCCATCACAAGGACGCCGACGAGCCCGAGGTCATCGACTGCCGCGAGCCGGACACGGGTGGTGCGCCGGCTCACTTCGTGCGCCAGATGCGCGAGTTCATCGACGCGGTAAGGTGCGGCCGGACCCCGGCCACCAGCGGTCCGGAAGAGCGCGCCACGCTGGCCGTCATCGAGGCCGGCTACGAGTCGATGCGCAGCGGTGCGACCGTCGTCGTGGATCGACGGTCTGATTGACCATTGAATGGTGGACTTTACCCGGATGGGCCGTATCAGGGTGCCACGGCTTGACCGCGAAGCGGCAAGCCGTGCGATCGTCGGCAAGTGCACGGCTTGCCCTTCGGGACAAGCCGTGGCACCGGCGCGGGTGAGGTTCAATCAACCATTGAAACGTCATGAATCGGAAGCTGTGTCGACGACCGTGCCCAGCGCCTGCTGGTCCGCGATGATGCGATCCATCAGCGCGCCCAGCGATGCGTCGCGCCGGGCCTCGGCTTCGCCACGATTGAAGTGGGCGGCGACGCGCTGCATGAAGGCGTCCAGCGTCGTCGGGCCGTGGAAGTCGCCCACGACGCGCTTGATCTTCGTGTTGTCGAAGACGACCGACCAGGTCTTGTCGCCCAGCAGCGGGCCTTGCCAGGCCGGGTTGTAGCGGATCATCGTTTCGCTGGGCACGTGGACCAGCCGCGGCTCGTCGGCGCCGACGGCGCGGGCGATGGCGCGGTAGATTTCGTTCCACATGTACGCGTTGTCGCTGGTCAGGTGAAACGCCTGGCCCAGCGCGGCGTCGTTGGCGAAGAGCCTGACGTAGGGCGGGGCGAAGTCCTCGCCGCGCGTGATGGTCCAGAGGCTCGTGCCGTCGCCGGGCACGAGCACGGGGCGGTTCTCGAGCATGCGCAGCGCTGCCTCGTCGCCTTCGCCGAAGGCGGTGGGCCACTTGGTGCGCGACGTGTGGCTGGGGCGCACGACGGTCCAGGGCAGGCGGTCCTGCCGGGTGAGCAGCGTTTCGCAGTCGGCCTTGTCGCGGCTGTAGGGCCAGTAGGGGTTCTCCAGCGGCGCGTCCTCGGTGATGACGTGGTGGCGCACCGGCTTCTGGTAGGCCGAGGCCGAGGAGATGAAGATGTACTGGCCGCACCGGCCGGCGAAGGTGTCGATGTCGCGGCGCATCTGCTCGGGCTTGAAGACGCGGAACTGGTTGACGACGTCGAAGCCGCGCTCGGCCAGGCGGCGGTAGGCGTCGTCGTCGTTCATGTCCCCGACGATGACGTTGACCTCGTCGGGCAGGCCCGCGTTGTGGTGGCCGCGGTTGAACACGTACACCTCGTGGCCGGCCTTGACCGACTCGTGCACGCAGTCGAAGGAGATCTGCCCGGTGCCGCCAATGTAGAGAACCTTCATGCCCGGCAGTCTAACACGGGCAAGGGCCTCGGTGGGCGTTACAATGGTCGGCCCCCGGCATGAGGCGGGCGTTCATGCCACACGAGAAGGATCGTCGATGCTCAGGATCGCGTTGATCGGCTGCGGGGCGCACAGCGGTTCCGAGCATGCCGGGCCCCTGGCCCGCATCGCCCGCGACCAGCCCGGGCGCATCGAACTGGCCGCCGCCTGCGACCGCCAACGCGACCGCGCCGAAGCCTTCTGCGCGCGCTACGGCTTCAAGGCCGCCTTCGACGACGTCGACGAGATGCTGCGCCGGGTGCAGCCCGATGCCTGCGCCGCGATCGTGCCCATTGCGGCGATTCTCGAGGTCTCGACGCGGCTGCTCGAGGCGGGCATCCCCTGCATCATTGAAAAGCCGCTGGGCGAGTCGCTCGCGCAGGCGTGGCAGTTGGCGGAGGTGGCTCGGTGCACGGGCGTGGTGCACCAGGTGTCGGTGAACCGGCGGTTCATTCCATACCTGAACGAGGCGGTGGGCTTCTGCCGCGAGGCCGGGCCGGTGCACTTTTTGCGGGCCACGCAGGCGCGGCACCGCCGGGCTGAGCCGGAGTTCATCTGGGGCACGGGCATCCACGCGATCGACGCGCTGCGCCACCTGGCCGGGGAGGTCCGCGAGGTGCGGACGGCGCGCTTCTGCCAGCCGGCGATGCAAAGCGCGTGGTATGAGCTGTCGCTGCGGTTCGCCGACGGGGCGCGGGGGTGCCTGCACGCGCTGCCGACGACCGGCGTGCACGTTGAGCGTTACGAGCTGTTCGCCGGCGAGCGGGCGGCGGCGGTGGACCTGATCGGGGCCCGGCAGCATCGGCTGCAATGCTGGCAGGGGGGTGAGCTCGTGGTCGACCGGCAGCCGGACGAGGATGAGCCGCCGGAGGTGCGCAGCGGGGCGTATGACGAGCACGTGGCGTTTGTCGAGGCGGTGGAGCGCGGGCGCGCCGGGCGGCCGACGGTCGACGAGGTGATCGACTCGATGCGCATCGGGCTGGAAGCGTTGGAGGCACAGGAGCATTGGCTGTGAATGAGACCGTGATGGAGCCGGGCCGGGAGGTGCCGGTTGACGAGCGATGTGACGTGCTCGTCGCCGGCGGCGGCATCGCCGGGGTGGCGGCGGCGCTGGCGGCGGCCCGGCACGGGGTTCGCGTGGTGCTGATCGAGCGGGTGTTCGGGCTCGGGGGCCTGGCGACGCTGGGCAACGTGATCATGTACCTGCCGCTGTGCGACGGCTACGGCCGGCAGATCATGGGCGGCATCGCCGAGGAGCTGATTCATCGCTCCGTGGCCGAGCTCAAGGCGCCGGTGCCGGCGGCGCGGTTCCTGCCCGTGCCCGAGTGCTGGAAGCCGGGCGGCGATCCGTCGCAACGCAGCGACAAGCGGCTGCTGACCGGGTTCAACCCGTACGCCTTTCAGATGGAGATGGAGCAGGTGCTCGAGGACGCGGGCGTGACGATCATGTACGACACGCGCGTCTGCCAGGTGACGCGACAGGGGGGCGGGCTCACGCACGTGATCGTGGAGAACAAGAGCGGCCGGCTGGCGGTGCAGGCCGAGCAGTTCATCGACGCCACGGGCGACGCGGACGTGTGCCACCTGGCGGGCGTGGCGGTGGAGCACTTCGAGCACAACGTGCTGGCGAGCTGGTATTACGAGATTCACAACGGCGAGCTGAAGTTGATGCAGTTCTCCAACCGCTACGACAAGGAGCATCGCGATGGCAACCGGGCGGTGGGCCCGTTCTACAGCGGCACGGACCATCGCAGTGTCACGCGGCACGTGCTCGACTCGCGTCGCCTGCTGCGCGACAAGCTCGCGGAGAAGCGGGCGAAGCACCCGGCCGACGCGATCTACCCGTTCGGGCTGCCGTCGATCCCGGACCTGCGCATCACGCGGCGGGTGCACAACCGCTTCTCGCTGGGCGAGCGGCACCGCCACGTCTGGCTCGAGGATTGCGTGGGGATGACGGGTGACTGGCGGCGGCGCGGGCCGGTGTACCCGATTCCGCTGCGGTCGATCCAGGCCGACGGGTGCCCGAACCTGTTCGTGGCGGGGCGCTGCATCTCGGCCGACCAGACGGTGATCGACGTGGTGCGGGCGATCGGCACGTGCGCGGTCAGCGGCGAGGCGTGCGGGGTGGCGGCGGCGATGCTGGTGCGCGAGCGGATCGCCGATGGCGAGGTGCCGCTGGAGCGGTTGCAGAAGGCGCTGATCAAGGGCGGGGTGCTGATCGATCCGGCGCTGATCGAGCCGGCGTCGGCGGAGGCGGCCGCGGTGACGTGAGGGCGAGGCGTCACGGCCGCGGCGCGCGGCATTGACGTAGG
>SKPT01000302.1 GCA_007119405.1 Phycisphaeraceae bacterium | reverse complement strand
GTGGCGATGTATTCCCACTCGGCCTCGGTGGGCAGGCGGAAACCGTTGGCCTCGCGGTCCAGCGTCCAGTCATCCTCGTCGTACGCCGGCGTCAGCCCCGCCTGCTCGCTCAGCCAGTTGCAGTACCGCGCCGCGTCACGCCAGTCGACATAAATCACCGGCTCACGATCACGCCAGGAATACCCGTCACGCCACCGTCGATGCTCCGGCATGAAACGCTCAAACTCCTCGTTGGTCACCGGGTACTTGCCGATCGCCAGCGGCGAGATCGTCACCGTACGCTCCGGCCGCTCATTGCGCCGCCCGTCCTCCGCGCCCATCGTGAACGTGCCGCCGGGAATCTC
The DNA here is from genome assembly GCA_007119405.1 of Phycisphaeraceae bacterium. Next base: position 5,338 of record SKPT01000302.1, on the reverse strand, counting down.
CACCATCTCCGGCCAAACGACGTCCCGCGCTGGCGTCGGCTCGGTCCGGTCGACCTTGACCAGCTCGACCGCCCGGATCAGCACGTCACCGCGATCGTTCCACGTCGGGTAGCGGTTCTCCGGCAGCGGCTGCTCGCCGTGACAGGCGATGCGCAGGAAGCTCGTGCCCTCGAACAGGCTCCAGTAAAGCGTCGCCGTCTTGTAGTTGCCCTCGCCCGTCGGCGGCAGCCACAGCGGAATCCGGTAGCGCTCGTCGCCGGCGCGCGGCGAGCGATCCACGCCCGAGCCGTCGGTCAGCGGTCCGTCGGCGAACAGCGTCAGCCGCGCGTCGTCCTCGCCCGGGTTCGAGTAGACGATGCGGATGTTGTACATGCTGTCCTCGAGATGCTCGACCGCAAAGGTTGCCGCAGCGCCGAAGGCGGTGGGAATGAACACCGCGTTGTCGCGGTGCTCGGCGGCACCGTCGAGTTCGCTGTCGGCGGCGGCCACGCGCTGGATCTCGCCGGCCGCGGCAGAGCCGGCCCAGATGCGCCCGAACTGGCGGACGTCTCCGCGCCGGTGCAGCGTCGGCATGGTGCTGTTCTCGCGCGACGCCTCGGCGATGATGCTCCGCCGGCCGACGACGTCGAGCAACGCCTCGCCCTCGCGATCGAGGCGAAATCGCGGCAGGCCCGGCTGCATGTCGATCTCACCATGCCACACGCCCGCGGGCACATCGAAGCGATGCGTCGTCCCCGCCAGCTCCACCGTCAGTTCGGCGTCGTCGGTGAGGAAGGTGGTGAAGTACACCGCGTCGCGCACGTCGTCGTGGATCTGGTTGAACGACGGATGGCCCTGCATCGTGTGGTCCACCCACTGCTCGCGGACCGGGTCGTAGCCCTTGACCAGGTCGCGGCTGCGGTCACGGTAGGCAAAGAAGATTTTGTCCTGCGTGATCGCCGGACGCCGGCCGGTCTTGTACCAGTGCAACCAGTAGCTGGTTGCGTCAAGGTAAGAGCCGTCGCGGTTGTAGCTGTCCTTGTGCCACAGCTCCTTCCAGCGGTAGTGCATCAGCGCGGTGTCTTCGGCGTAATCGTTCCAGGTCACCGGCTGCACCCACTGCGGCCGATCGTGCACGATGCCCTCCCACACCGAGCCGTAGCCCTCGAGTCCGCGGTAGTCGCGCAGGTTGGCGCTGTTGTAGTGGAACGAGACGCCCGCCATGAACGGGGCACCGGCGTGTTGGAGCGCGCGGGCAATGTTGGCGTTGGTCGTGCGGTTGCCCCAGGCGGTGTCGTCGGTGGTGAAGCGCCAGATGCTGTCATGCTCCGGCGCACGATCCAGCGCCCGCAGCGCGGTCTCGACGTTCAGCGACATCTCGTGGCGGTTGAGCCCGGCGAACGGCGTGTAGAAGATCTCGTAGCCCTGCTCCTCGAGCCGGCGCAGAGCCGCGCGGTCCCGCTCGCCGTCGCGGCCGTACGGCGCCAGGACGAACCGCCCCTCGTAGCGCAGCGCGTTGGGGTGGTCGTAATAGCGCTTCACCGCGTGCAGAATCTGGTCGGTCGGGTCGCGTTGCAGCGTCCAGCTTGGCGTCAGGAGCAGCTTGAAGTCGGTGTCAAGCTCCTCGACGGCCTGGAACATTCGGTCCGCGGCCTCGACGTAGGGGCCTGGCTCGCCGTCCTCGTCCAGCCACGCGCCGAAATAGATCGCGAAGCCGTCGAAGCCGTGGTGCTCGGCGATCTGGATCTCCATCTTGTAGAACTCGACGGACATGGCATAGGCGAGCATGTAGTGCGGCAGCACCAGGCGCGGCGCCTCGGCCGGCCGCACCGACTCCGCCCCGGCCGTCGCCCAGGCCGTCACCAAGCAGACCATCGCCGCCAGCAGATTTCGCGCGTCGTGGGCCATCGGATGCAACTCCAGACCATGGAAAGGGATATGGTGGCACAGGCCCCGCCGTCCGGGTCAACTTGTACCGATGGGCCAGCATAACTTGTCAGGCCCCAGCGATCAACAATCGGGTTGGGGCAGGCCGGGGCCTGCCGCGCCTTCGCCGGTCATGGAGTGGTGATCGCGTTGACACTCTTCTTGAGGTGCTCGGGCTCGAAGACCTTCTTCCAGTCCGGCTGGAAAATGTCCTTCTTGGCCTGCTCGATGGCGAGCTTGGCGCCCTCGGAAAAGTCCCAGTCGATCTCGTCGAAGAGGATCGCCAACTCAACGTTGAGGTGGCCCAGGATGAAGTCGCGCGCCGCCTCGGCCGGGACGCCGCGGCGGATGGCCTCGTCCATGGCCTCGCGCACGATCGCGATGCAGGTGGCGCCGACCGTCTCCGACAGCGCCGGCTCGAGGATCGCCATCTGCTGAACCGTCACGCGATGCACGCGCAGCACCGGGCCCCACATGCGCGACGCGATGCTCACGCCCAACTCGTAATGCGCCTCCGGGCCCTGCATCAGCGCGGCGACGATGGCCTGCCGGGCGAGCCCCGAGCCGAAGTAGTCCCGCCTCGCCTCCATGGTCTGCTCGTCGTTGAACACCGGCGGGTGGGCCGGGTGCGCGACGAAGTAGGTGATGTCGTCGCGCGGCGGGAGCTTGCCGGCGTACGCGGCGGCGGGGTCGAGCGTCATCACCATGGCCCCGGCCTTGAGCCGCGGCACGATGTCGCGCGCGACGCTGGCGATGTGCTTGTCCGCGATGGCGAGGATGACCACGTCCGCCTGCGCCGCCGCCTCGTCGGCCGGCGTTGGCGTGTCGCCGCGCTGCGCAAGCTTCTCCTGCCCCGCGGCGACGGGCTCGACGTGGAGGATGCGGTAAGCGGGATCGTTGCGGAAGGCGTTGCTCGTGCGCGTGCCCATGTTGCCGGCAGCGCCCCAGATGGCGAGGGTGGTCATGATGCGGCTCCGTCTCTGGCGGTGGCGAAGAAGTCGTCGCGGCCGACCTGGCCGCCCTTGAAGCAGATCGCGATGTCGTCGGCGGCGCTGTCCGGCGCCGCGGCGCGGCACAGCGGCGAACCGGGCGCCAGCGGGGCGAGCATGGTCAGCGCCTCGATGCCCATGGCGCGGGCGACGTGGCCGGACGTGTCCCCGCCGGTGATGATCATGCGATCGGGCGCGAGCGCGGCGGCGACGTGACGGGCGAGCGTGCCCAGCCAGCGGCCGAGCGCTTCGCCGTGCAGCCCCGCGCGCCGTACCTGCTCGATGCGCGGGTCGTCGGGGCCGCAGGCCAGATGCGCGATCGGGCATCGGCCGGCGCGAAGATGCTCGGTCATCGCGTTGATGATGCGCTGCTGCTCGCGGCGGGCGGCGTCGGCGTCGGCGAGTTGACTCACGTCCACGCCCACCTCGGCGAAGCCATGCTCGTCCACCGCACGACCGATCTGCCGTGCCGTTACGGGCGAGCAACTGCCCGAGAGCACGATCAACCGCGACGCAGGCGTGAGCATCATCGTCGGCGCATCGTTGGCAACCAGCCCTGTTTCACGCCAATGCGCAACCAGGGCATACTCGACGCCCGAGGAGCCGACGACGAACATCGGCTTCGCCGCGCTGCGCTGCCAGAGCACGCGGCCGATGGTCGCCAGGTGGCGCGGCTCGAGCACGTCGAACAGGACGATGCGCGGGCCGTCGGCGGCGAGCGCATCGAGGCGGGCGTCGATCGCGTCGGCCGCGGCGTCGTGGTCGAGCACGGAGAACAGTTCGATGGGCATCTGCGTCTGCCGCGCCAGGTGCAGGCGCAGGTCGGCCTCGTCCATGGGGGTGACGGGGTGCCGGCTCATGGTCGGGTGACGGTCCAGGCGATAGGGCTCGCTGTCCAGGCCGCTGCGCGCGAAGAGGTTGCCGAAGACCGTGTAGCGCCCGAGCACCGGCGCGCCGACGACGAGCGGGATGAAGCGGCCGGCGACGTGGCGCTGGCCCAGCTCGATCGCCTTGCCGATCGAGCCGACCGCCGGCGAAGAGTCGAACGTCGAGCAGATCTTGTAGTGCACCAGCGGCGCGCCCAGCTCGGCGAGGCGGGCGAACGCGGGCTCGAGGGCGCATTGCATGGCGTCCGGCGGCATGCTGCGCGTCAGCCCCGTCACGCCGACGGCGCGCGCGCGGGGGTAGCGCGCCAGTTGCTCGGCCGTGGGCGGGTCGATGAACAGCACGGCCTCCACGCCGCCGCGCACCAGCGCCTCCAGCACATCGGTCGAGCCGGTGAAGTCGTCGCCGTAATAGCTCAGCAGCATGTTGTGCTCGTCGCTCATTGGCGGAAGGTGCTCAGCGTGGCGGCGAGGTCGGCGTCGTCGCGGGCGCGGGTGTCGAGGTCAGCGCGGTCGACGGCGGCCTGCCAGCAGGCGCGGATGGCGTTGACCCCGCCGGCCGGGCCGTGAGGATGAGCCATGATCCCGCCGCCGGCGAGGTACATGAGATCGGTGGTGCCGGTGCGGCGATAGGTTTCGGGCGCCTGCCCGCCCCACTGGCCGGAGGAGACGACGGGCATGGCGCGGTCGTCGTCGCGGGCCAGCGGCGTGAGGCAGGCGTTGATGGAGGCGACGACGGAGTCGTTGTTCTCGGCGAACTTGCTGTCCAGGCCGTTGACGTGCAGATGATCCACGCCCGCCAGCCGCCAGAGCTTCTGCCACGCGGGGTAGGCGACGCCCAGCAGCGGGTGTCGGCTGAACATGCCCCAGCCGTTGCGATGGCCGTGGATCGGCACGCCCGCGTGCTTGCGCAGATGTTCGACGGCCGCGAAGCCGACGCTGTGCAGGCTCACCATCACGCACGTGCCACCAAGCTCGCGCACAAGCTCGGCGTGGCGAAGCATGGCGTCAAGGCTGTCGCTGAGGTTCAGCGCGACCATGACCTGCTTGCCGGTGCGATCCGCGACATGGTTGACGGCTTCAAGCACGGCCCGGGCGCGCTGCTCGAAGGGGCAATGAGGCGCGTTGGCCTGAAGCTCATCATCCTTGACAAAGTCGATGCCCGCCTCGGCGAGCTCGCGGACGAGCCCGGCCGTGGCGCGGGCGTCGAGGCCGACCGACGGCTTGATGATCGTGCCGATGATGGGGCCTCGCTCCACGCCGGCGAGCCGACGCGTGCCCGCGATGCCGAAGCGCGGCAGGGCGAAGCGGCGGGCGTAGTCGGCAGGCAGCTCGACGTCCAGGAGCTTGAGGCCCGAGAACTGGTTGAGCTCGAAGAGATTGCCCAGCAGCGTGGTCACCAGCGTGGGCAGGTTGACGCCGAAGTTGTCGATCGGGTAGGCGATACGCACCGTCGCGCGGTGATATGAGCCGGCGCTCGCCTTGGCACCGGGCAACGACGGCGCGTCGGCGGGCGGCTCGGGCGTCACGTCGACGACCCGCGCGCGATGGCGGGCCTTG
>SKPT01000247.1 GCA_007119405.1 Phycisphaeraceae bacterium | reverse complement strand
CTGACGATGGCGATGACGACAAGCAGCTCGACCAGGGTGAACCCCCCAGTCACACGCGCCCCCGCCCCCGCCACGCCCACACGCGCCCCGGCCACCGGCGTCGGGCCCCGGGCCAGGCTGTCGCCTTTCAACCTCCGCATGATCGTCAGTTTACCCCCGGTTCGTCGGCAGCCAAGGGCAAGTCGCGTCGCCGCGCGCCTTTCCAGTGAGCCTCGGCCGTGGGCGGGCCCGGCACGACGACCCGCTTTGCTGCCGGCGCGCCACTGACAAGGCCGTCCTCGGCCTTGTCAGTGCCTCACGGCGATTCGCACTGACACGCTCCGCGGACGCCGCTTGTCGGCACCACCCCCATCAGGAACTTTGCGTACGCAACGATCAGCAAGCACCCGCGGACACGCCGCCCGCGGGGCGGTGTCACGGCTGGGCGGCGACGGCGTTGGAGGCGGTGTCATCCCCGGCGGCGGCGGCGGAACTCGCGCTGTGCTGCGTGACGCCGGGGGTTTCCTCCGGGTTGACGTCCTCGACGTCGAACTCGCGGCGCAGGGCCAGGACAAAGTTGACGCAGATGAGCACGAGGATGACGGAGAACGGCAGGCCGGTGATGATCGACGCCGCCTGGAGGGCGTCCAAAGCCGCGTCGCGCTCCCGATACGCCGTCGCCGCCGCGCCGCGCACGGCCTCCAGGGCGGCGATGGCCTCCGCGAACGCGGCATCCTCCTCCAGCTCGTGAGCCGCCGCCAGGGCCGCCTCGGCGTCGCCCAGCGCCTCGTCGCCCTCCCACAGCGCGACCATGCGCTGATCCTCGCGATCCAGCTCCACCCCCGCCTCGATCGCCGCAGCCAATGTCGCGGCCTCGGGCAGGGCCTCACGCGCCGCCTCGACGGCCTCGACGGCGTCGCCGAACTCAGGCTCCAGCGCCCCGGCCGCCGCCTCAAGCGCCGCGTCCGCCTCCAGGGCCGCCTGGAGGGCGGGCTCGGCCTCGGCCACCGGCACCGGCGCCAACGCGTACATGCCCCCGGCGACCAGCAGCACCGCCGCGATCGCCCCCTCCGTCACGCCCCAGATCACGCGCTGACGCGTCGGCGAACGCTTGCTGCCACGCGTGATCAGCGCGTCGACCACGTACGTCGCCGAGTCCGACGACGTGACGAAGTACGTCACGATCAACACGGCCGCCAGGATCGAGCTGATCATCGCCCACGGCAATTGCGCCAGCATCACCCACATCGCCCGCGTGTAGTCGCCCGCCACCGCCGCGGCGATGCCCGCGCCGCCCTCGACGCCCTCGGCCAGCGCCGCCAGTTCCAGGTGCAGCCCCGTCCCGCCGAAGATCGTCAGCCACACGAACACGAACATCGTGGGCATCAGCAGCGCCCCGGCGATGAACTCGCGCAGCGTCCGCCCGCGCGACACCCGGGCGATGAAAATCCCCACGAACGGCGACCACGCGATCCACCACGCCCAGTAGAACACCGTCCACGCCCCCTGGAAGCCGTGCGGCGGATCGCCCGTGGCGTCGGCCCAGAAGCTGAGCTGCACGACGTTCTGCAGGTAGTAGCCCGTCGACTCGACCAGGAAGCGCATGTTGAACAGCGTCGGCCCGACGAGGAACAGGAACGCCATCAGCACCAGCACCGCGACGAGGTTGAAGATGCTGATCCACTTCAGCCCACGGTGCAGGCCCGAAACGACGGACACGACGGCGATGGCGGTGATGCCGGCAATCAGCGCCACCTGCGTGAACACGCCCACGGGCACCCGGTCGTTGGTCAGGTGATTGAGCCCGGTGTTGAGCTGCATCACGCCCAGGCCGAGCGACGTCGCCAGGCCGAAGAGCGTCGCGAAAATGGCGAGGATGTCGATGGTGTGGCCGATCGGGCCGTAGATGCGGTCGCCCAGCAGCGGGTAGAAGATGGAGCGGATGGTAAAGGGCAGGCGGAAGCGGTAGGCGAAGTAGGCGAGCGTGCCGGCGACGATGACGTAGATCGCCCAGGCGTGCAGGCCCCAGTGGAAGAAGGTGAAGAGCATCGCCTCGCGCGCCGCCGCGGCGGTCTCCGCCTCGTCGCCGCGCGGCGGGGCGCCGAAGTGGTACATCGGCTCGGCGACGCTCCAGAACACCAGGCCGATGCCCATGCCCGCGCTGAAGAGCATGGAAAACCACGCGATGAAGCCGAACTCCGGCTTCTCGCGCGCCGCGCCCAGGCGAATCCCGCCGTAGCGGCTGAACATCAGCCACAGCGCAAAGCCCAGAAAGCCCGTGACCGCCAGCAGGTAGTACCAGCCGAAGTACTCGGTGATGAAGTCGTTGACGGCCTGGAAGTTGCCGTGGGCGTGGGCGGGCCAGACGCTGCCGTAGATGACCAGCGCCACGATGACGCTCATCGACGTGCCGAAGACGCCGAGGTGGACGGTCTTGAAGAATCGCCTGAGCCGGTGCAGGGGCGTGCGTCGAGCGGGCATGAGCGAGAGGCTCCTGTGATGCGGATCATGAAGCGGCGGCCAGGCCGCCGATCATCCGCCGTGGGGGGCGTAGCGGCCGATGAGCTCGGCCTCGGCGATGACGGCGCCGTCCATCTCCGCCAGGACGTGGTCCTTGCGGTCGGGGCTCGAAGCCTCGAGCGTGGTGTCCAGGGCGTAGAGGCGGAAGCGGTACCGGTGGCGCCCCGACGGCGGGGCCGGGCCGTCGTAACGTGTCCATCCAAAGCCGTTGAGCCCGACCTCGCTGCCCGTCGGGGCCGTGTTTTCCGGGATCCCGGTGGTGCCCGGGTCGATGTTCCAGACGACCCAGTGGGTGAAGACGCCGATGGGCGAGTCGATGTCCTCGACGATCAGCGCCAGGCTCTGCGCGTCGGCGGGCACGTCGCTGAAAACCAGTGGCGGGGAGTTGTTCTCGGCCTCAAGGCTGTGCCGGCGGGGCATGTCCTCGCCGTGGGCGAAGCTCGGGCTGGTGATCTGCATGAGCGATGTCTCCTTGGCCCCGGCCGCGGTGCGACAGCTCAACCCCCAGGGGCGATTCGCATCCTAATGACTTTGGCCCGGATGCGCCAATTCCGGCAACGCTTGGTAAACTTGCCACGTCCGCCACGTAGGATCAGCGCGTGGGCCCGGGCCCCGGCGCGCGTAGCTCAGTCGGAACGAGCAGCCGCCTTCTAAGCGGGTCCGGCACTCCGGCACCGAACCCCCGAATTGACAGAAAATGCCGTGTTTCCCGGGGTTTTTGCCACTTTCCCGCCGTTGAGCCGATACCCTTACAAACCGCGAATAACCCCTAGTGTCAAGTGTCAGTGACACTCGCAGCCGAGCCTGTCCCTCATGGGTTGTATGCCCTGTACCGAGGACGTGGCCGCTGGGGGTAGAAGGCTGTCCAACGCCCCGGGTTTCCGCCCGAGCTAGCTCTTGACGCCAACAGAACTGTTGAACACCCTCAACGTTTTTTCCCGGGGCTCAGGCTCCGCGAGGCGGGCGGCGGGTTTAGGCGGGCAATGGGTCGGGTTTGTGCCCGGGGGCGGCCACAGGCAGGCTCCGTGGCTGGTGGCAGCGTCGTCGCGGTTCGCGCGCACCACCGACAGGCTCATCCCCGCCACCTGCTACACTTTGTCCGTCGCCGGGACGGGTGGTCGGCTTCGGCCCAACCGGCTCGGCCGGCGAGGGTACGCTGCCTGCCTCCCCTTGCTGGCCGGGCCGGCCCGCGCGATATGGAGGTAGGCGTCCACCTGGCCGCGGGCCGCCGCCAGGTCGTACTGGCGGATGGCGTCGATGTAGAACCATCCCCGGTGGTGCCACGAATCACAGTGTCGCTTCAACTGCTCGAGCAACGGGCGCGGCAGCCAGATCTTGACGCGCCTGGCCTCCGGCTCGCCGGTGTAGTGAAGGTGGTGTCCCATATCGCGCTTCTCCTGCCGGCCCGTGTGCCGGGCCCCGGGGACGCCCGCCGGATGTTCATCGGTTAAATATACGTCTTGACGAATCTTTGCCAACGGGGGGGATGCGTCTTGACGAATATTTTTTCCCGGCCATAATACGAAGCATGGATGCCTACGTGACGACGCGCGACGCAGCCGGCCGCCTGGGCGTGACGGTCCGGCGGGTGCAGGCGATGCTGCAATCGGGGCGGCTCAAGGGCCGGAAGGTGGGGCGGGATTGGATGGTGGATCGCAAGGACCTGGCGCGTGTGGCCCGGATGGATCGGCGCCCCGGTCGACCGGCACCGGGCCGGCCGGCGAAGAAGGGCAAGGGGTGAGAATGATGGAGTTTACGAACGACCCTTCTGACATCGTGACGTGCCACCTGATCGGCGGGCCGCTGCATGGCGAGTATGAGGCCCGGCGGGACGTGGCCATGTCGGGCGACTTCAATTCGTACGCGCCGGCGTCAAGCGACAACAGGCGGCGGCGCGCATGGTATCGACGCGATCCCGACGACCCGCTTGTGCTCCGCTTCGTGGGCTGGTTGCCAGCGCACGACGACGTGGCGGCAGGATGACGCCGCCATGGGTCAACCCTCCCCGGCCTGCCGCCGGTCCGGCAGATCGACGCGGATCAACAGGTGCGGGACAGGGCTGCGATCGTGCCGTGGCACCAGCTCACGCCACGGCAGCGGGCCCTGGCGCACGTCCTGCTGGCCGGGGTCGTGGCGAGGGGTGGGTGCGGCTGTGCGACGGGGCGGCGGCGGTGCTCGGGGTGGCGACGATCCCCGGCAGCGAGTACCTCAAGGCGCCGGCGGTGCGGTAGTACGTTTGAGCGCCCCCACATGTTGTGGGTGATCGCTGGAGGCCCCACTACGGGGGCGCTGGGCGTGGGATGTTCACTGTATGGGGCGAGCCTTTCGCCCGCGTCAACCTAGAATTGGTTGGCGGCCGGATGATCCGCGCGGTATCTTGGGGGAAGGCTCCCCCTGACGCTGTCCGATAGCAGTCGCCTAACGCAGCCCCCCTGGAATACCGAAGCGGGTAACGGCTAGTCGAGACTGTGCAGGAACCTTCACCGATGGACGCTAGCACAATGACCTTGGACACCGAGCTCCGTTACTTTGACGAGCACCGTCATGCGTGGATCAGAGAGGGTCATGAAGACGAGTGGTGTGTTATCCGTGGGCGCGAACTGCTCGGGTTTTTCGATAGCTTGAGCGAAGCGTATGAAGCTGGGGTCGAGAGGTTCGGCGAGGGTGTTGTGTTTCTCGTCAAGCAGATTCGTCCAGAGGATCCCACTGCCACCATTCAGCGGGTAAGCTGGGCGAACAATGACGAGTGGCCGGTCTAAAGACGAAAAGCGGAAGCGCCGCGCCAAACGAAAGGCGCACCACGACAAGCAGCATGAGAGGTCGAAGCCTCATGCCGTGCTTGCCGGCCGGATCGCCGACGATCAGTGTACTCTCAGCTTGCACGTGTGCCACCCGCACCATCAGGATCGGTCTCGGCCGATCAAGGCGATCATTGATACTGGCGCCACCAATTCAACGATCCGTTCGGACATCGTCAAATCCTTGGGCCTACCGGTCGTCGGCGCGATCAACTGTGTCACCGTGCATGGAACCAAGCAGGCCCCCCTTGTTGTTGTGGAGCTGATCGTAAGGGATGGCCAGACCAACACGTCGGCCCGCCGAGTCATTCAGGCCGTAGTTCCTGATGAACAGACGGATGAGATGCTGTTCGGCATGGACGCGATGAAAGGCGGGGTGTTAATGGTTGACACGACCAAGAGTGAGTGGTCT
>SKPT01000490.1 GCA_007119405.1 Phycisphaeraceae bacterium | reverse complement strand
TACCCGTGGTCCGCGAGCAAAAGGCGGGATGGTCAAGGGATCAAGGATCAGGAATCAGGATCAGGATTCGGAGGGGGCGCGGTGTCTGCGGATCCCCGATCCCCGATCCCCGAACCCCGAATTCCGCCACCGCCTACAATCCCCTTCATGGCACGCGACACCTTCCACGCCACGACCATCCTCAGCGTCCGCCGCGGCTCCGCCGTGGCCATCGCCGGCGACGGGCAGGTCACGATGCAGCACACCATCGCCAAGGCCGACGCGGTGAAGGTCCGCAAGCTCGAGGAGGTCGGCGCGGGCAAGGCGGGCGTGCTCGTGGGCTTCGCCGGCGCCGCGGCCGACGCCTTCGCCCTGCTCGATCGCTTCGAGCAGCACTTGAAGGACTCGCCCGCCAACGTCAAGAAGGCCGCCGTCGAGCTCGCCAAGCAGTGGCGCACGGACCGCCTGCTGCGTCACCTCGAGAGCCTGCTCGCCGTGGCCGACCGCGAGGCGAGCCTGCTCGTCTCGGGCAATGGCGACGTGATCGAGCCCAGCGACGGGCTGATCGGCATCGGCTCGGGCGGGGCCTACGCCACCGCCGCCGCCCGCGCCCTGCTCGCCCACAGCGACCAGGCGCCGCCCGACGTCTGCCGCCACGCGATGCAGATCGCCGGCGACCTGTGCATCTACAGCAACACCAACATCACCGTGCTGGAGCTGTAAGGCAAAGGCACGCAGGCACCCAGGCACGAAGCAGAAGGGGGGGCCGGCGGCATAGGGCGGGATCGCCTTGATTGCATCTGGCCCCGCGATAAACTACGATTTTCTACCCGCTGCGGCCGTGGCGGAATTGGCAGACGCGCTAGGTTCAGGTCCTAGTGGGGATAACACCCCGTGGAGGTTCGACTCCTCTCGGCCGCATTCCACTTCGTCCGTGCGACACGTTGGGGGCAAGTCCGGCCGACAAGTCCAGACGAGGGGGCCGTCGCGGGCGTGGCGGAATTGGCAGACGCGCCAGGTTTAGGTCCTGGTGGGGTAATACCCGTGGAGGTTCGAATCCTCCCGCCCGCACTTGCCAGCTCGGGTCCCGGGTTCCCGAAGCCGGACGGCGGGGTTGGTCGTTGCCTCTTCCCTTCCCGGGTTCTGCCGGGAACACGTGCTCAACGGATGCCGCGGGTGGCGTGCCCGCCCCGGCCTGCCCCGGAGGATGGCCATGCCCCAGCAACAGCCCAATGTGATCGTCTTTTTCACCGACCAGCAGCGGCACGACGCGACGGGGCTGCACGGCAACCCGCTGGAGCTGACGCCGAACTTCGATCGCCTGGCGCGGGCCGGCACGCACGTGGCCAACAGCTTCACCTGCCAGCCGGTGTGCGGCCCGGCCCGGGCGTGCCTGCAGACCGGCACCTACGCCACGACGACCGGCTGCTGGCGCAACGGCATCGCCCTGCCGACGGATCGCCGCCGGTTCCCGACACTCGCCTCATGCTTCAACGACGCCGGGTATCGCACGGGCTACATCGGCAAGTGGCACCTGGCCGGACGCGAGGGGCTGGCCGGCGAGAAGCGCGGGCCGGTCAAGGCCTCGCATCGCGGCGGGTACCAGGACTGGCTCGCGGCCGAGGCGCTCGAGTTCAGCGTCGACGAGTACCACACGGTGCTCTATGACAACGACAACGAGCCCCACCACCTGCCGGGCTACCGCGTCGACGCGTGCACCGACGCGGCGATCCGCTACGTCGATGCGCACAAGAAGGAGCCCTTCTTTCTGATGGTTTCGTACATCGAGCCGCACCATCAGAACCACGTGGACGACTACCCCCCGCCGGTGGGCTATCGCGAGCGTTACACCGGCCGCTGGACCCCGCCGGACCTGGCGGCGTTGCCGGCGTATCGCGAGGACGACGGGCGGGCCGGGGGCTCGACCCACGCCCACCTGGGCGGGTACTGGGGCATGGTCAAGCGCCTGGACGAAGCACTGGGCCGGCTGGTCGACGCGCTGATCAGCCTGGGGCTGCTGGAGAAGACGATCATCCTGTTTACGTCCGACCACGCCTGCCACTTCAAGACGCGCAACGGCGAGTACAAGCGCTCATGCCACGAAAGCTCGATCCGCGTGCCCACGATGCTGCACGGCCCGGGCTTCATGGCCGGCGGCGAGCTGGGTCAGCTCGTGAGCCTCGTCGACCTGCCGCCGACGCTGCTCGAAGCGTGCGGCCTCGACGTGCCGGCCACCATGCAGGGCCGCTCCATCCTCCCCTTGCTGCGCCGCGACCCCGACGCGACGGCGAGCTGGCCGGAGGAGGTCTTCGTGCAGATCAGCGAGTCGCACACCGGCCGGGCGGTGCGGACGAAGCGCTGGAAGTACGCCGTCGTCGCCGAGGACCCGGACGGCCATGGCCAGGCGAGCACCTATCGCGAGGCGTTCTTGTATGACCTGGCGTACGACCCGCACGAGCTGACGAACCTGGTCAGCGCGTTGAGTCACGCGCCCGTGCGCGAGGTGATGCGTCAGCGGCTGGTGCGGCGGATGGTCGAGGCAGGCGAGGCCGAGCCGCGCATCGTCGAGCCCGAGACGATGGGCTCGGGGCAGCGGCGGGTCGAGCAGGCGGAGGCGTGGGCCTGAGAACGCGTGTGCGACGCCCTGGGGCCGGTGCCACACACCACGCCCAAGGCTGCTGGGGTGCGATCACGTCGGCCCAGGCCGATGCCGAACCGCCTGCCCATGCTGCATTCTGCATTTTGAATTCTGCATTCCTCTTGCTATACTGCCCGGCTCGCCCCGCCCCGGAGCCGCCGCGCGCGGGCCGGGGACCGACCCGCGACCACGAGGCTTCAGCCATGGCCAAGAAAGAGATCACCAGCCAGTTCAAGATCCAGGCCCCCGGCGGCACGGCGACGCCCGCCCCGCCCATCGGCCCGGCGCTGGGCCAGCACGGGGTCAACCCCGGCCAGTTCATCCAGCAGTTCAACGAGGCGACCAAGCACCTGAACGGCAAGGTCGTCGGCTGCGTCATCACCGTCTACCGCGACCGCACGTTCGACTTCGAGATCAAGAGCCCGCCCGCCGCCGTGCTCCTGCGCGACGCCGCCGGCCTGGACAAGGGCTCCGGCGAGCCCAACAAGACCAAGGTGGGCAAGGTCAGCGTCGACCAGCTCCGCGCCATCGCCGAGGAAAAGACCAAGGAGCTCGGGGGGGCAAGCGTCGAAGCCAACATGCGCACCGTCGCCGGCACCGCCCGCTCGATGGGCATCGAGGTCGACGGAGAGCTCTGAAAGACATGGCCACAAATGAACACGAATAAACACAAATTGAAGGGCAAGGCCGGCCTTCTCTCCCATTAATTCGTGTTTATTCGTGTTCATTCGTGGCTGATTTTCAAGGCTTACCACGAGCCTGAATCGTGGGAGACGACCCCGGCCTCGGCCGCGGGAACTCGAAAGGCAGATCGATGGCTCGCAAACCAGGCAAACGCTACCGCGCCGACGGGGGCAAGGCGGCCGACAAGACGCCCGTGCCGCTGGAGGAGGCGGTGCAGCGCATCAAGGCGTTCAAGCCGGTCAAGTTCGACCAGTCGGTGGAGATCGCGATGCAGCTCGGCATCGATCCGCGCCAGGCGGACCAGGCGATCCGCGGCTCGGTCTCGCTGCCGCACGGCATCGGCAAGACCAAGCGTGTCATCGCCTTCTGCGGCGACGACCTGGTCAAGCCCGCCAAGGAGGCCGGCGCCGAGGAGGCCGGCGGCGAGGAGCTGGTGGCGAAGATCGAGGGCGGGTGGATGGACTTCGACGTGGCGATCGCCAGCCCGGAGATGATGCGCGTCGTCGCCCGGCTGGGGCGCACGCTCGGGCCCAAGGGCCTCATGCCCTCGCCCAAGAGCGGCACCGTCACGCCCAACGTCGTCGACGCGGTCAAGGAGTACCGCGCCGGCAAGGTCGAGTTCCGCAACGACAACGGCGGCAACATCCACGCCGTGGTGGGCAAGCAGAGCTTCGACGCCCAGAGCCTGGCGCAGAACGTCCAGGCCTTCATCGACAACATCGTGCGCATGAAACCGGCCGCGGCCAAGGGCACCTTTATCAAGCAGCTCGCCCTGTCCGCGACGATGACCCCCAGCGTGCGGGTCGAAGCGCCGTCGTAAGACGTTCTCGCGAAGATCGCCGAGAGCGCAGGGGGCGCGGAAGGGATCGTAAGCATTGAGATCGGGTGCCACTGGCGGCTTGTCCGCCAGTGCCTCGGCGCCACGCGGCGCCCAAGCAAGAGAGCACAGCCATGAGCAAGCCCGTCAAGAACCTGATGATCCAGTCGTACAAGCAGCGCTTCGGCGACGTGACCGGCGCGGTGCTGATCGACATTCGCGGCATCAACGCCGAGACCAACAACCGCCTGCGCGCCGGCCTGGGCGAGAAGCAGGTCAAGGTCACCGTCGTCAAGAACAGCTTGGCCCGCAAGGCCTTCCAGGGCACGGCCCTGGAACCGGTCGATGAGCTGCTGGAAGGCTCGGCGGCAATGGTGTATCCGACCAACGGCGACACCACGGCCGTGGACGTCGCCCGCGAGCTCATGAGCTGGGCCAAGCAGATCGAAGGCTTCGCCTTCAAGGGCGCGATCCTGGACGGGATCGTCTTCGGCCCGGACGAGGTCGAGGCCCTGAGCAAGTACCCGACGCGCGACGAGGCCCAGGCCCAGGTCATCCAGCTCGTGCTCACGCCGGCCCAGAACCTCGTCGGCGCGGTGCTCGGCCCGGGCAGGAAGATCGCCGGCCTGGTCGACGCGATCAAGGACAAGCTCGAGCAGGGCGAGAGCATCGAAAAGGTGGCGTGACGCCAATACCGATTGTCGGTTTCCGATTGCCGATGGCTCGGCGTCGGCAGCTCAATCGACAATCGGCGATTGACAATGACTTGACATCGTCGTTCGACTGGCCCATTTGGGTTAAATCGCGGCAATGGGCCGCGACCTCTCGGACGCGTGCATTTGCGTGGAAAGGATCGTGAACCATGGCTGAAGTGGAAGCCGGCATCAAGGAGCTTGGCGACAAGCTGGTGGGTCTGAGCCTCAAGGAGGCGGTGGACCTGGGCAATTACCTCAAGGAAGAGTACGGCATCGAGCCGGCCGCGGGGGCCGTGGCCGTCGCCGCCGCCCCCGCCGCGGCCGAGGAGGTCGAGGAAAAGACCAGCTTCGACGTCGTGCTCACAAGCTCGGGCGACCAGAAGATCAAGGTCATCAAGGTCGTGCGCGAGGCCACCGGCCTGGGCCTGAAGGAGGCCAAGGAGCTGGTGGACAACGTGCCCAAGCCGCTGAAGGAAGGCGTACCCAAGGAAGAGGCCGACGCCCTGGCCGAGCAGATCAAGGAGGTCGGTGGCAGCGTCGAGCTCAAGTGACCCGCCGCGCGACAATCAGAGCCAACGACACCCCGCCCCGGCTCGTGCCGGGGCGGTTGTCGTCCGGGGCACCGCGCGCCTGGCGAAAGAACCACTGATACGCATTCAGAACGTGTGTGAGAAGGCCTTTGGTCGGTGCCACACAGCATCCCGAAGGCTGCTGCGTGCGATCAACGGTGGATGGCCGCAGCACACAGCACCCTTCGGGATGCTGGCGAGCGGCGTCAATGCACGCGCACGAGCACCGTCGGCTGCCGCTCGCGCCGGCCGTGCTCGTCCTCGAGGTAGACCTCGTGGCCGTTGGCCAGTGTGTAGGGGAAGTGCTGCTGCAGGGCGCGCACGCGGCCGGAGTAGGCGTCGATGCGCGACTTG
>SKPT01000112.1 GCA_007119405.1 Phycisphaeraceae bacterium | reverse complement strand
GGCCAGATCATCGACGGGCACACGAGCGTGGACCAGTCAATGGTCACTGGCGAGTCGGTGCCCGCCGAGCTGGGCCCGGGCGATCGCGTCTTCGCGGGCACGGTCAACCAGGCCGGGGCCGTGCGCTACCGGGCCACGGCCACGGGCAAGGCGATGCTGCTGTCGCAGGTGGTCGAGCTGGTCAAGCGGGCGCAGGCATCCAAGGCGGGCATCCAGCGGCTGGTGGACAAGGTCGCGGGCGTGTTCGTGCCCGTGGTGATCGTCATCGCCGTCGCCGCGCTGCTCGGCTGGGGGCTCGGGGCCGGGGCGTGGCTGTACGGCATGATGGCCCTGGTGGCGGTGCTGATCGTCGCCTGCCCCTGCGCCCTGGGGCTGGCGACGCCCACGGCCATCATGGTCGGCACCGGGCTCGGGGCGCGGCGGGGCATCCTCATCAAGGAAGCGCTCGCGCTGGAGCGCGCGGGCCGGCTCACCGACATCGTCCTCGACAAGACCGGCACGCTGACGCAGGGCAAGCCCGAGGTCACCGATGTCGTGGCGGTGGGCGGCTTCGACGACGACACGCTGCTGCGCCTGGCGTCGGCGGCGGAGGCGATGAGCGAGCATCCGCTGGCGCGGGCGATCGTCGAGCATGGACGCGAACGCGGGCTGGTCGACGAGTCCGACGCGGGCGTGGAAGGCTTCGAGTCGATCACCGGCGGGGGCGTCGCGGCGACGGTGGCGCAGCAGAGCGTGGTGGTCGGGCGGCTCGCGACGTTGCGCGATCGCGGCGTGGAGGTGGCGGGCGATGTCGAGGCCCGGGCCGGCGAGCTCGAGGCCGCGGCGCGCACCGTCGTGGCGGTGGCCGTCGATGGCCAGGTGATGGGGCTGATCGCGCTCGCGGACCGGCCCCGGCCGGATGCCGGCCAGGCGGTCGCGGCGCTCAAGGCCCTGGGCCTGCGCACGATTCTGCTCACCGGCGACAACCGCACGACCGCCGAGGCGATCGGCGCCGAGCTGGGCGTGGACGAGACGCTCGCCGAGGTGCTGCCGACCGACAAGCAGGCGAAGGTGGCCGAGCTTCAGCGCGCCGGCCGCGTCGTGGCGATGGTCGGCGACGGGATCAACGACGCCCCGGCGCTGGCCAGCGCGGACCTGGGCATCGCCCTGGGCGGCGGCACGGACATCGCCATGGATGCCGGGCACGTGGTGCTCGTGGGCAATGACTTGTCGAACCTGGCGCGGGCGATCCGCCTGAGCCGGGCGACGATGTGGCGGATCTACTTCGGGCTGTTCTGGGCGTTCATCTACAACCTGGCGCTGATCCCCGTGGCGGTCGCGGGGCTGCTGAACCCGATGCTCGCGGCCGCGGCGATGGCGCTGAGCTCCGTCAGCGTGGTGAGCAACGCGCTGTACTTGCGCTGGTCGTGGCGCGATTGACGAACCGATATAAAGCCGGGACCGGTGGTCCCGGAGCGGCGGCGCGGGGAAAGCCACGAAGGCGCGAAGGACACGAAGGAGGCCCGAAGCAAGGCCTGGCTCGGAGCCTTGAACAACCGCCCCCTTGCTTGAGGGTGCGGGCGTGTCAGGCGCGCTTGATAACGCCCGTCCTGAGCGAAGCGAAGGGTGGGATTTCCGCGGGACAGCTCACGTGCATTGAGATAAAGGCTTGGGTGCGGGGGCCACGGCTTGTCCCGAAGGGCAAGCCGTGCGTTTGTGGACCATCGCACGGCTTGCCGCTTCGCGGTCAAGCCGTGGCACCCTGAGTGAGGCCAACCCGGGTCAAGCCAACCATTCAAAGGTCAATCGTCTGCTTGCGATCCGGACTGATTCGTTGCGCTTTTGCCCTCTCGCCGATCCCGCACCGCCTCGAAGTACCAGCGGATGCCCGGGTCGCCGGGCGTGCCCTGGCCGGCCAGGTCGTAGCGCATCGGCTCGTCGGTGCTCTGGCACCAGGGGTTGTTGTGAAAGAACACGCCGAGGCCCGGGCGCGTGGCCGCGGCCTCGATCTGCTCGATGTAAGCCCGCTTCAGGTCGTCGTCGAACACGCCGCGCGGGAAATGCCGCGTCCAGCCGCCGAACGTCTCGACGTTGATCATGGGCTTGTCGACCACGCCCGCGGCGCGGTAGCGCTCGTACATCGCCGCGGTGTCGTGCTGGCTCGTGTCGGGATGCCCGGTGTCGAACAGCAGCACGTCCACGTCGTCGGCCCGGCCGATGATCTCGTTGCTCGCCGGCTCATACCCGCCGCCGCCGACGATGCGCCCGGCGTCGACCTCGTGCACGGCGCGGCAGAGCCCGATGATGCGCTGCGGGTCGTTGAAGTCGAAGATGTCGGCGTGCTTGCGGTAGCCGTGCGAGTTCTGCTCGTTGGCGACGTTGATGATGACGTTGCGGTAAGGCTTCAGCGCGGCGGTGACGGTGCGCACGGCCGCGTGTACGGCGTCGGCGTCGGCCAGGCCGAACGGCGCGTGCTGGTAGAAGATGCCCGCGACGAGGACCATGCCGCGCGCGTCGCACGCCTCGATGATGCGCTGCATGCGGCGCTGATGGTCGGCGGCGACGTGTCGGCCGTCGCTCGAGAACGGGTCGTAGTGGGCGCCCTTGCAGCCCATGTAGAACACCGTCACCGCATTGACCCCGTGGGCCAGGTACTCGTCGAGCTGGGCGATCAGGTGCTCGCAGTACGCGTCGCTCGCGGTGGCGCTGGCGGTGCGGATGCCCCAGAGGTCGATGGGCTGGCCGTCGAGCAGGAAGCGGTCGTTGGCGATGGTGAGTGTGGGCATGGGGGTAAACCACGGAGGCACAGAGAAAACGGGATGAGGGATCCTGAACCGTGCTGGTTCCCGATCCCTGACGGGCGTCATCCCGCCCTTCGCTCGCGGACTCGCTCAGAACGGGCGTTAACGGAATGTTCTACTTTGGTGCTCTTCTTACCACTTCTCTTTCTCTCCTCTTCTCTCCTCTTCTCTTCTCTGTGCTCTCTGTGCCTCTGTGGTTCAGTCCGCCTCCGCGAACACGATCGTGCCGAAGCGGTCGGGCTGGTGGAAGCTGAGCTTTTCACCGACGGGCGACCAGCTCGCCCAGTGCGGGTGCGAGCTCTCGTCGGCGCACTTGTAGAAATTTGCCCGCCAGCGCTGGCCCGCCAGGGGGCGCAGCGGGCCGAGCTCGGCCTCGAACAGCGCCACGGGCAGGCGGTATTGCAGCGTCCAGGTCACCGGCTCGGTGATCTCCGGCTCGACGGTGCGCGGCAGCGAGCCGTGGATGTCGATCATCGCCGCCTGCGCGGGCGTGATCGGTGTGCGCCTGATCCGTCCGTCGCCCGGGCCGCCCTTCCAGCCGGCGCAGTAATACAGCAGCATCGTCCCGCCGGCGTTGATCTCGATGTTGAAGTAGCCGGCGTCGTCGCGCGGGCGGACGAAGAACTCGACGCAACTGTCCTTGCACACCATCTCGTGCAGCTCGGTGCGCTTCGAGACGACGTAGCGGTCCTCGACGCGGAAGAAGACGTAGATGTGCTCGTCGTCGTGCAGCAGCTTGGCGGCGACGCGCGGGCGATGGTCGCTGCTGCGATCGTGAAAGCGGTCGATCGCCAGCGCTTCGACGCCCGCCCAGGTCGCGTCGTCCCATTGGCCGGGCACGGGGTTGGCGGCGGCGGTGCGGGCGATGGTGTACGTGGCGGTGTCGGTGGTCGTCATGCCACGAGTGTACCGGACGCGGGCCAGGCCGGTTGACGCCCGTCCCGAACGGCTCCGCGAGCGCCGCATTTCAGAACGACAGGAAGTCGTGCCCGTGCACGAGCATGCCGCCGAAGTGGCCGGCGGCGCCGACCAGGGCGATCATCGTCACGAGCCCGGCCCAGTAGACGCCTCCCCGCCACGCCCCGCCGCCGCGGCGCTGCCACTCGTGCGCGGCCGCGACGGCGACGGCGGCGAGCGCGGCGAAGCTGCCCAGGCGGCGATGCGCCACGAGCAGGTCGTCCTCCGTCAGCGGTGCAGCGTGAATCCAGCCCAGCGCCGCCGCCAGCACGGCCGCGCCGGCCCCCAGCCAGAGGCAGTAGCGCGCCGCTCCGGCCATCGGCTCAAACCGCTTGCCCCCCGCGACGCGCAGCAACTCCGCGATGAACCCCCCGGCCAGCAGACCCAGCGGCAGATGCACCAGCGGAATGTGCAGCCGCCCCAGCCAGGCGAGCCAGCGCGGGCGATCGTCGGCCGGCGCGTCGTGCGCCAGGTGCGCCAGCACCGTGCCCGCCAGCGCCGGCAGGTAGCGCTGCGGGTCGCGCTGGAACTGGCCCCGGCAGCGGGCGCAGCAGAAGTAGATCGTCTCGCCCTCGTGCTCGCTGTGATAGGCCGCCAGCGCCTGGCGATCGCCATGCACCGGGCAGATGGCGTTGGCGCCCGCCGGCGCCGGGGCGTCGGCGAGCGTGTTGGCGGCGGTCGCGAGCAGGGCCGTCAGCACGACGGCGAGCGCGAGTTCAACACGGCAGGAGCGGGTGCCACACAGCATCGCGCAGCGTGCTGGGTGTCGGAGGTCGACGGGCGCACGCACACAGCACCCTTCGGGATGCTGTGTGGCACCCGTGCCGCCGCGAACGCGCTGAAGGTGCTCTGGCCGTGTCGGCGGCGCACGCCCAGGCACTGGCGGACAAGCGGCCAGTGGCACCGGGGCGCGCAAGCGGGGCCCACGGCTTGCCGCTTCGCGGACAAGCCGTGGCACCCGCGTCCACGCGCGACTATCAGTGATGGTCATCGTCATGATCGTGGTCATGGCCGGCTCCGCCGTGGTCGTGGGTCAGGCCCACCGCCACGCCTTCGTCCAGCGCGGCGAAGAAGCGCGGCGGGTCGGCGAGGAAATCCTCCTCACACGTCGAGCAGCAGAAGCGCACCAGCCGGTTGTGGTAGACGCGATCCCGCGGCTCGCCCCACTCGTCGACCGGCTCGTCCGACACCACGCACGTCTCGCCCAGCGCATAGGCCTCGGCCTGGGCCTCGATCACCGCCTCATCGAGCTTGGCCAGGTAACGCTCGGGCTCGGCCGCGACAGCCTCGGCCGCGTCGGCGCTGGCCAGGCGGAACAGGCGGTTGTAGAAGACCCGCTCGACCACCGCGCCCGGCTCCAGGGCCGTGCCCTCAACCAGGCACGTGTCAAGCGGGTAGTGCTCGCGCTGCTGCTCGATGATGGCCGCGTCGATCTCGGCGAGCTTGGCCTCGGCGTCGGCCTCGAAATCGTCGTCGCAGCCGGCGCAGCAGAAGCGGATCTCCCGCCCCTCGTGCAGGTGCGGCGCCGGCCCGCCCATCGCCTGCAGGCTCAGCCCGCTGACCGGGCACGTCGTTAGCGGGTAGGGGTCGCCGACGAACGCCAGCACCTCGAAGTCGCCGTCGCCGGCGTGGTGGTCATGGTCATGGTCGTGGTCATGATCGTGATCGTGGTCGTGATCGTGGTCATGGTCGTGGGCATGGCCGGTGTCGGTTGGGGGGGCGTCCGCCTGAGGCTCGCCCTCGCAGCCGGTCAGGATCAGCGCCAGGGCGGCGGCCGCGGCGGCGGGCATGTGGAGCTTGTAATGAGTCATGGCTTGGTTCCGTGATTGGGGTTCGATTCCTGCCGATGATGATGTAACGTGCAACATCGCCGCGGCCGATGGCGGCCCGGCGCAGCGTCGGGGTCTGGGCGTGGCCCGGGCTCAGAGCAGCAGGAGGCAGCGTTGCTGGAGCAGGCTGGCCAGGCGATGCACGGCCGCACCGGCGAGGTGGTCGGGCGCGGGC
>SKPT01000267.1 GCA_007119405.1 Phycisphaeraceae bacterium | reverse complement strand
AGTTGGCGCAGAAGCATCTGTGCCGCGGCCTCACCCATGGCGTCGGCAGGCAGGTGCACGGTGGTCAGGGGAGGGGTCAGCTCGTCGACCGGAAAGACGTTGTTGAATGCAGCCAGACTGAAATCATCCGGAATCCGCCAGCCCCGCGCGTGGGCAATGCGCATCAGGCGAATCGCCTGAACATGGTCATAGGCGAGGATCGCCGTGGCCCCGCGCTCGATGGCCTGGGCCAGCCGCTGCTCGTCGGGAAGGTTCCGCTCGTCGTGGCCGGGCGATGGTTCGAGGCCGCGCTCGCGTAGTGCCTCGATGTAAGCGTTTTCGCGAATGGCGATGCTGCGGTGGGTCACGGGGCGATTGTGCTCGGGCAACCTCGAGGAGTTGACATACGCGATCCGCTGATGCCCCAGGTCAACCAGGTGGTCGATCACGAGCCGCGTGCCTTGGGCGTCGTCGACCTGAATGGAACTGCCGTTGAGGCCGACTTCGCCATTGATGCTCACGTAGAGTTGGCCGTGCTCCTCGACATGCCGCAGGTGGCTCGGGTCGAAAGCTCCGACAAGCACGGCCGCATCGACGCGCCACGGCGGCAGTTCGAACGGCTGGTGCGTCTTGCTGAAAAAGCTGGTGCAGACGTCGTAGCCGGCGTTGTTGAGGTGCGTGACGAGGCCGCGAACCGCCAATTCGTTGATGCCGGGGTTGGGGTTGCCCGGCGTCACGCCCAAAAGCGCGACCATGTTGGTTCGCTCGGCGCGAAGCGATCGGAGGACCGGGTTCGGCCGATACGCCAGCTTCTTCGCCGCGGCCATGATCCGCTGCCGGACCTCCGGCTTGACCGAGAACCCCTCGGTGCGATTGCTCAGCACCCGGCTGACGGTCGAGGTGTTGACGTTGGCTTCCCGGGCCACGTCGGACATCGAAGCCTTGGTCTTGCGCGTCGGGATGGGTTGGGATCTGCTCATCGGGCGGCAAGCCAACCAGGCAAAAGTGGACCACGCGGGCGTTTGCGTTTTCCAGGCCGTGCCCCGGCAGGGGGAACCAGCCTCGAAAACAATTTCTAAGCTCAGCCCAATATACCCGGTCGCGGACCCCAGTCAAGCAAAAAATCCCGGATCCCCGGGGCCGCCGGCCGAAGCCTCCGGCCGCCCCCCTCACGGCAGCCGGCGCCAGTACACCCCGGTGCCGGTCGTCCCCACCACCGCCCGATCGCCCGCAAACACGGCGTACGGCCGGGCCTTGTAAGGCAAGGACTGGCCGAGCGATTGCCAGTCCGCGCCCGCATTATCGCTGAAATAGACCCCTTCGCTCGTGCCCAGCAGGACCCGCCCCGGCTCCACCATGTCCGTCCGCACATGGAACGCGTCACCGCCCCAGACGCGTTGCCAACTGCGTCCCCCGTCGTCGCTGCGATACGCCCCATCACCACTGACGCCGAGGTAGAAGCGGCCGGGTTCGTGAAGGTCCGCACTGACGCTGAAGGGCGACCCGCGCAGATCGATCTCGGCTTCGCGCCAGCGATTCTGGTCCGAATCGAACCACATCACGCGCGTGTGATCCCGGCTGAAGGCCACCATCGACCCATCGGCTCCGATCTCCAACTCGCGGCCGCACGCCCAGATCTGGGTCCGGAAGAACGGCTCGCCGTCGGGCATGCCCTGGCCGATCCAGCTCCAGCTCGCCCCGCCGTCGCGGCTGCGGTAGACGCCACCGTCGCCGTCACCAACCTCGCCGCTGACTCCGAGGATCAGGTGGTCCGGATCGCCGGGATGCACGCTGATGCTGTTGCTGTGACGCTCCGCCATATCGGGCAGGCCCTGCCCGGCCACGGCCGACCAGCTCTCGCCGGCATCATCGCTGCGATACACGGCGTTGGCGTGCCAGCCGTGCGTCGCGGGTCCGGTGGCGTACAGGCGATGCGGCGCCTCGGGCGAAAGGGCCAGGTCTTTGACGTTGTTGGTCATGCCCTCGCGCTTGTGCGCCCAGTGCTGCCCGCCGTCGTCGGAGCGCAGGTAGGCGTTGTCCGCCATCCCCAGGTGCACGCGACGGGGATCATCCGGCGCCTGCAACAGCGTGTGAATTACCGTCGCCTCGATGCCATCGATGCTCAATCGCCAGGTGGCGCCGCCGTCCCCGGTGCGCCAGATGGCGTACCAATCGGTGATGAGCCACTGATCCGGCTCGTGTGGATTGACAATCACATTGCTGATCGCCTTGCCGAAGTGCACCCACCCCTGTTCCGGATCGACGTTGCCATACCACCACGGGTCGGGGATCACTTCGCGGCGTGGCAGGTGCTCCCATTCATCCGCGCCCGCCTCCAATCGGTACAGTTCCCCGGCTCCGGTCCCGACGAAGATGGCATCGGGCCCGACGCCGAAGGCGCGGCTGACATTTTCGGCAATCGAGCCCGAGCCGGTGCCATCGAGCGGCAGGCCCTGCATGAAATCGTCCCAGCTCTCCCCACCGTCGCGGCTCATGGCGATCCGCCCGTGGCTGAATCGTCCGAAAAGACGTTCCGCTGCGACGGGATCCTGCACCACCTCCTCCGGGGCCTGGTCGGCCAACGGCCTCCAGCTCAGCCCGGCGTCCTCGCTGACAAACCATCCACCGGCGAAGGATCGCTGCTCCTGTCCGCCGACCCAGCGCGTCGCCGCCTGAGCGCCAAGCCAGACACGATCCGGATCCTGCGCGTCGAAATGGATCGTGGTCGGCAGCAGGCCTTCGGGACCCACCTGCGCCCAACTCTGCCCGTTGTCCGTACTGCGATAAAGCGCGCCCGCCGCGCCGGCAAGGATTACATCCGGCTCATCGGGCTTGCGAACCAGCACCCGTCCTGCGGTCCGGAATGGGCCATTGCCGAAAAACACGGCCTCCTGGATCCGCTCCCACGTGCGCCCGCCGTTCTCGCTGCGGATCAGGCCCACCGGGGTCTCCCATTGCGTGCCGGTCGCGGCCAACAGATGGTCCGGGTCGCGCGGGTCCGCAATCAGGCCGCGCACCGAGTAGATGCCGTGGCGCACCGGAAGATCGCCGTGAAACATCTGCCGCCACGTTTGCCCGCCGTCCTCACTGCGGAAAGCCCCCGCCACGTCCACATAGCTGTAGAAGCGTTGCGGATCGCTTGTGGGCACGACGTTCTGCACGTATCCCCCGCCACCAATATGGCTGGATCGCCACGGGCCGTAGCGGCGATGCTCGGCCTCAGCGAAAGCGTCGTGGGCGATCATGAGGAGCAACCCCGCCACCAGAGGGAGGAGACCATGAATAGGACGGTGCATGCCGAATCACTCCTGCTGAACACGGGAAGGCCGTGGCGGCCGCCTTCAAAAGAGCTTGCCCGGGTATTCCGGCTCCGTCTCGACAGGCGCCACCTCGCCCGCGTCGAATCGGTAGATCAGGCCGTCACCGGGCTTGTGGGCGGTGTACCAGGTGGCGTCGGGGATGTTGGCGCTGTCGCCGGCGCCCGCGGGCGTGAGCGCTCCCAGGCTGCCGGTTGGGTCGATCTTGAGTGGCCCGATCGTCAGCGGCGACATCATGCAGTGCCTCATGGTCAGCGGAGGCGCCGGTTTAGCAATTGATTTCTTTATACCCGCTCCCGTGGTCCGAGGCAATGGGGCAAAGGCCGCTTCGTCAGCCGATTGCCGAGAAAACGGCACCGGCTTTGCGAGCCAAGGCCCACCCCCTCCGCAGGACCGGGGGGCTTAGAAATCATTTGTTCCCCCTGGTGGCCTGCACTATATTGGCCCCTGGAGGCCGGCGCCGGTGTCAGCGCCGCGGACCCAGGAGTCCTCGCCACATGACCGTGTGGGTGGTCAGTCAGTGCACCTTGCCGCACGCCCCCCTGGACGTGTCGCTGGCCCGCTTTGCCGAAATGGCCTTTGCCCGCGTCGAAACATTCTGCGACTGGACGGCTTCGCGGCTGGATCCCGCCGCCCCCGCCTCGGGCTACCGCGACGCCGCGGCGGCCCACGGCCTGGCGTGGCACGCGCTGCACCTGCCCGCACTGACCGGCGAGCCGGCCAACCCCGACGCCGGGCTTGACCAGGCGCTGGAGGCAATCGCCTTCGCCCAGGCGCTGGGCATGCAGCAGGTCTACCTGCGCAGCCGGTGCCGGGCGCGTCTGCTGCCGGAGGCCCGCCCGACGGAGGCTGCTGCCGACGCGCCGGGCCCGGTTCCGGCGGGTCCGCGATAGGAGAACGTCATGCCGCAACCGCTCCGCGTGGCACTGGTTGGCTTGGGCTTCGGGGCCGAGTTCATCCCGATCTACCAGGCGCATCCCGATGCCGAGATCGCCGCGATCTGCCAGCGCACGCAGGCGAAGCTCGACGCCGTCGGCAATCGCTTCGGCATTGCGCGGCGGTACACCCGCTTCGAAGACGTGCTGGCCGACCCGGATGTCGATTTCGTGCACATCAACACGCCGATCCCGGATCACGCACCCCAGTCGATCGCGGCGCTGAAGGCGGGCAAGCACGTGATGTGCACCGTGCCGATGGCGACGACCGTCGAGGAGTGTCGGCAGATCGTCGAGCTGGTGCGGGACACCGGCTTGACGTACATGATGGCCGAGACCGTCGTCTACAGCCGCGAGTTCCTCTTCGTCAAGGAGCTTTACGAGCGGGGTGAGCTTGGCAAAATCCAGTACATGCAGGCGTCGCATCCGCAGGACATGGATGGCTGGCCCGCGTACTGGCGGCGGATGATTCCGATGCACTACGCCACGCACGTCGTCAGCCCGGTGCTGGGGCTGGTCGATGGGCTGGCGGAGCGAGTCAGTTGCTTCGGCTCGGGGCGGGTCAACCCGGCCATCGAGCGCGAATCGGGCAACGCCTTCGCCGTCGAGACATGCCATCTGACGATTCAGGACTCGGACGTCGTGGCGCACATCTGGCGTTTTCTGTGGGACACCGCCCGGCAGTATCGCGAGAGCTTCGACGTCTACGGCAGCGACAAGAGCTTCGAGTGGCCGCTGATCGAAGGTGAGCAGCCGGTGCTGCACACCGCCAAGCGGCCGGAGCCGGAGATCCCGCAGCGCGTGAGCGTGCCGGATTACGCCCATCGCCTGCCCGAGCCGATCCAGCGCTTCACGCAGGCGGTCGCCGACGAGGCCCACCTGTCATTCATCCAGGGAGGCGGGCATGGCGGGTCGCATCCGCACCTGGTGCATGAGTTCGTGTCGGCGCTGAAGCAGGGTCGCGAGCCTTTTCCCAATGCGGTGCAGGCCGCGAATTGGACGAGCGTCGGGCTGTGCGCCCACGAATCGGCGCTCAAGGGCGGGCAGAGCGTGGCCGTGCCCGACTTCGCGCGCCTGGCGGCGACGTCGCCGCCGAGACGCTGACCTCCTGCGCAGAACGCAAGCCAGAGGCGATTGCATATGACAACTGAACAGGCAGTGCGGACAACTGTGGCGTTTCTCGGTCTGGGGCAGATGGGTGGGCCGATGGCCGGCCATTTGTGCGAGGCGGGCTATAGGGTGCATGGCTACGACCCCGACGCCGAGGCGTGCCGGCGTTTCGAGCGCGGCGGCGGGCAGATCGCGGGGAACGAGCTGGAGGCGGTTATGGCGGCGCAGGTTGTGATGCTGTGCCTGCCGACCTCCGATGCGACGATCGAGCTGGCGCGTCGTCATCTGCTGCCTCACCTGCGTCCTGGGCAGGTGGTGGTGGATCACGGGACGACGGCGGTTCCGGCGACGCGCGAGCTGGGCCAGGCCGCGGCCGCGCGACAGGCGACGTGGGTCGACGCGCCGGT
>SKPT01000662.1 GCA_007119405.1 Phycisphaeraceae bacterium | reverse complement strand
CTCGGCCTTTCACCACGTCTGTCTTTCCACTCATGATGGTGCCTCCTGCTCCCATTAAGAACTTGGGCGCGCAAAAAAAACAGCCGACATGCAGAAACGCCCTGAGGCATTGCTGCACGTCGGCTTACTCATTGACGGGTCTCCCATACGCGATGGGCTACCCTTCATCGAATCTTCCGATGTGGACACCGGACAGGTTCCGGCACGTTCACTGACATTTTACTATAGGACGCCGCGTCGGAAAGGCAAGGTCGATATGTTAACCCCAGAACAATCGCATCTGTCATGCGATAAAGCAACCCTTCTTCTGTAAATCGCCGTTGATTGGGCGGCTCATCGGGCTTCCATGTTGAGGTAGGTCCGGGCGGTTTCCCAGCCGGGACCACCGACTACCGCCTCGGCGGGGACACGCAGCGGGCGCGGAAGGGAATGGACAAGGCTTTCACGACCAATGCCTACCTGCCCGAAGTGTTGCTGCAGGACGATGCGCCTGAGGGCTATAACCAAATCCTGTGGATGAAATTCTGAAAAAGGCGGCGTACCTTGGGTGTATCGCACACACCCACAAGGCCCAACGCGGGCAGGAGTACACCGCCATGACAGACGCTACCACCGAATCGGTGACGTTTCCACTCCCGGGCTCCAACGCCGGCCACGTGGGCATGCCGGCCCCGGCCGACCCGCTCACCGAGGTCCTGCGCCACGGGGCCCAGCGGCTGCTGGCCCAGGCCGTCGAGGTCGAGGTCGAGCAGCGGATCGCCGACCACGCCCACCTGCTCGACGAGAACGGCCACCGCCAGGTCGTGCGCAACGGCTACCGCGCATCGGGATGGCAGTAGCACGAGGCAGCCGGCTGCACGTCCGCACGTACCCAAGCCCGCTCGAGTTCAACGTCGAGCGCCGCCGCCTGCTCGTCACGGCCTTGGGCTTCCAGCGATTGTTTCAGCCCCAGTAATGCCCAGCCGTTGTTCGGGTGCCGCTCCATATCGCGCCGATAGACGGCCTCGGCCTCTTCCGGGTGATCGCCAGCCAACAGCAGCGCGCCGAGGGCGTGCCGGGTCGGGTGCATCCAGCCGGGTGGCTCGTCGTACAAGAGGGCATCTTCCAACTCGACCGCCTCGCGGAGCGCATCGAACGCGTCGTCGTGTCGGCCGTCGTGGAACGCCAGCTCGCCCTCCGCCATCAGCCGTGCAATGTCGATCACATCGTTGGCGTTGTTCTGCCCCACCTGCCAGTCGTCAGGAATCTCGGCCACCACGCGTTCAAAGGCTTCCAGTTCGTCGCTCGCTTCGTCCAGTCGACCGAGGTTGCTCAGCGCGATGGTGCGGGCGTACCGCCAGTGGGCTCGGCTGACCAGGCGATAGTCGTCCGGCTCGGACGTGTCGAGTATGTCCTCCCACCGGCCGAAGCGGATCAGCACGTGGTAGGTCACCGGCATAAAGCCGTCGGCGATGAATGTCCACTCACGCAGGAACGCTTCGGGTATATCGCGTTCGAGCTCCCCGGCCGCCGCCAGGGCCTGCTCGTACCGCCCTTCCATCATCGCGGACCATGCCAGGAAATGGAGATTGTGAACGTAATAAAGCGAGTAAAAGTCGGGCTCGGGCGCGACGGCAAAGTACGCACGATCTGCCTCGATCGCCGCCACGTTCGCGTCTGATGCGTCCGCCCACTTGCCGAGCCGCGCGTGGATATGCGCCGGCATGTGGACCAGATGCCCCGAGCCGGGCACCAGCTCCGGCAGCCGGTCCGCGGCGGCGACCGCCCGCTCCGGCTCCGGCGACGCTTCGACGGCGTGGATATAAAAGTGATTCGCGCCGGGGTGGTTCTCATCCAGCTCCATCACACGTTCAAGCACCGCGACGATCTCCTCCGTGCGTCCCTTCGGCTCGCCCTCGCGCGTCCACAGATCCCACGGCTGAAGGTTCATCAGCGACTCGGCAAACAACGCGCCCACATCCGGATCTTCCGGATATGCGTCCCATACCTGCTCCATCGCATCAGCGTAAGCCTCGTCGAGATGCGTGCGGTCCTCGGGGACCGGCATGGTGTATCGCTCGGCGACGGCCCGGATCATCGCCTGCTCGACTGGGGAAGCATGGTCGACGCGCGCCACCGCCTCCTGCGCCGCGTCGTAGGCCAGCCTGGATTCCTCCTCGCTCATGACCGGGTTGTTGATGTGCAGGCCGTGGGCATAGGCGACGCCCCACCACGCCATCGCGAAATCCGGATCATGCTCCGCCGCCTGCTCGAATGAACGGATTGCTTCGTCGTGGTTGAAGCCATAAAGCAATTGCATGCCCTGGTCGAACCAACGCTGGGCCTGCTCGGAGTCGGTCGTGGCTTGTCGGTGATAGTTGCCGAAGCCCTCGTAAAAGCGGGGGGGCGTATCACCGACTGCCGCCACCGCAGTGGGTGCGCGATCCGCCTGCTGCGATGGCTCTGTGTAGTGAATATCCAACGGCCCCACGCCTGTGACCTGAATCACCGTCTCGCCTTCCGCCAGGACGAAATGCGGCTCGTCTGCTGGAATGGAGACGAAGCTGCCTGCCGGGTAAGCCACCAGCGCCTGTTCATCGAACCGCTCGCCCATGCCCAGGTGCATGGTTCCCTCGATCACCGTGACGCGTTCGGAGTGCGGGTGCGAGTGGGCGGGGAAGCGATAGCCGTCGGGCATGCGCATCCGAACCACGAACGGCTCGTTTGCTTCGGGGTTGCCGTCCAGCACCGCCAACTCCGCGCCAGCAGGCACCGCGTCGGGTGCGGGCTGCCATTCGACCTCCGTCGGCACAACGGCCACCGTCCGCTCGGCAGGCGTCTGATCCAGGGCCAAGTCGCGGGTCGACGCATCGCAGCCGACGAAGAAGATGCCCGTCATCAGCAGGAGGCATGTTGGGCCGACCGTCGCGCGGGATGAACGCATGATTCTTCTCCTGATGGTTGGCGCCACCCGGCACGACTGGGTCGCGATTGGCTGAACAGCCTCACCTCACCGCCCCAATTGACTGAGGGGCCCCATGGGTCGCGTCGGATGCAGAAGCGTCACGCGGATGAAACGCACCCTGCGTCGCCCCCGCTGCCGAGGTTCATCAACAAGGCATATCCGTATGGTCCTTACACACCCGAATGCGTCGTCGAGCTGACAAGCCGGAGCATTGCGGCCGTCCGGCCGCGTTTCACCTCATCCTGCAGCAGTGGGTTGCCGCGCCTCGGCCGTAGTCGGGTCGATGATCGTAGCCACCTCTTCGATGCGGGTGGCCGGGAAGCCCGACTGGTCCGCGTGGTCCCGCACCAGCTTCTCATTGGCGGCGTTGTAAATGCAATAGATCTTGTCGCCCGTCACGTAGCTGTGAACCCATTGGATGCGCGGCCCGAGGTTCTCCAGCACGCCGCACGACTTGCTTGCTGCATTCTGGAGATCGGCGGCAGACATCTGCCCCGCACCGGGAATCTCACGCTCGATCAGGTACTTGGGCATGTCAACCTCCTTTGAGTTGGATGCAAAGGTGTGCGACTCACGCCCACCTCATTATGCCCAATCCCCCAGCCGGGACCAAGCCCCCACTTGGAAAATCGGGGTGAGGACCACTACCGTCCCAATGTTTTTGGTTGAAAATGACGTAAGACCGGACCCATCAGTGACTTCCGTTAATTCCAGGCGTGCATCGATTTCAGATCGCGTCCATCATGGGGCCTCTCCCCGGTCGAAAGGGAGGTCCGTGCACGCTGGCCGCACCATTCGCGCAGGCCATGGATCTGCTGCCACTGCGGCGCTTTCACACCTGCGTGAAACGCTACGGCGGTGACATAAGCTCAAGGACGTCACTTGCCTCGAGCGGTTCAAGCAGGAGGAGACAGCTCGGTTTATTCCGGCGGAATGCTTTGACCTGTACAATAATCATTCCTTCACGAGCCGGTTGTGCTATGTTGATCGCGAAGAAGGCCGGCAATGGGCTGGCCAGCAGTCAACTGGGGAGTGTTGATTTACAGGAGTCCGTCATGAGCAGCGCGTCGCGACCGACCGTATCCACTTCCTCTGCCGTTCGCCAGGTACCCCATGGCGAGGGCGAGACGCATCCGGTAATGGGTGATCCGATGCGCTTTATCATGACTGCGGCGCACACGGGCGGCACGTATGCGATCTCAGAGATCGACGTTCGACCGGGCAGTGGCGCGCCGCCGCACATCCACCACAATGAGGAAGAGGCGTTCTACGTGCTTGAAGGCACCTTCACAGCGACCGTGGATGGCACGACCCATCGCATGGCGAAGGGCGACTATTTGCATGTGCCGCGCGGGCGGGTGCGCGATTATCTCAATACCGGCGACACGCATGGCCGCTTGCTGATCCTGCACTGCCCCGGATCGGCAGCGGATTTCTACATTGGCATGGGCAAGCTCGAAGTGCCGCCTCGCATCGAGGACATAAAGGCACTGGGTGATCGCTTCGGGATCGAGGTCGTTGGGCCCGGTGCGGGCGCTGAATAGCCCATACCCCCCAGCGACGGATAGATGCTATGTGGCGGGCCTCCGTCCGGGTCCAGCCCCGGGGAGCGTCCCCGGGCCGGCTATCAATAGTATGACAAGTGGGCCTGACGCCGGTCAAGAGTCAGGTTTCGCGGTTTGGTCGGCTGGCTTGGCCACCGGACCGGGCCGGGCCGTCAGTCTTACCGGGCGGCGGCGTGGGCGGTGTACCTGTCATCCGCCGGGAGCGCCGGCGAGGCGGGCGAGGTTGAAGCGGCGCGGTGACGGCGGGCGCTACGACCGCTCGGCGGCACAACCGGCAAGGTGGCCCGTCGCCCAGGCCCATTGAAAGTTGAACCCGCCGATGCGCCCGTCCACGTCGAGCATCTCGCCCACGAGGTGCAGCGCGGGCAGCTTTCGTGAACCCATGGTGCGGTGATCAACCTCGCTCAGCGGCACGCCGCCGGCGGTCACCTCGGCATGGTTCCAGCCGCGATCACGCACCACCGGCAGGCTGAGGTCAGTCAGCCAATGCACCAACTCGCGCCGCGCCGCGCGGGGAAGCTGCCCCAGCACGGGGTTGCCCACCTCGTCGGCGAAGTGCTCCGCCACCCGCCGGGGCAGCCGCTCCGCCAGCAGCCCCGCCAGCGCCCGTCGGGGCGACGCGCCGCTCGCAGCGATCAGCCACTGCTCAACCGCCTCGAACGGCTCGCGAAGCATGGCGCAGCGCAGCTCCGGCTGCTCGCCGCGGGCGTGAGCGATGACCCAGAAGCGGCTGGCATCCATCACCACCGGCCCGCTCACGCCGAAATGCGTCCAGAGCAGCGAGCCCTTTCGGCGGTCGACCAGCTTGCCGCCAGCGAAGCTCTTGAGCTCAACCTCCTGCGCCAGGCCACTGAGCCGGGCGTGAAAGAAGTCTTCATGCAACACCAGGGGCACCAGCGCGGGGTACGTCGGCGTCACCGTGTGGCCGAGGCGCTGAATGAGTTGCCAACCCGCGCCGTCGCTGCCGGTTTTGGGCAGCGACCGCCCGCCGGTGGCCATGATCAGCCGTGCCGCATGGAGCTCGCCATGCGTGTGCGTGAGACGAAAGCCGGCAGGGCTGTGGGCGATGGCGCTGACGCGGTGATCGGTCAGGAGCGTGACGTCCAGGGCGCGCAGGCGGTCCAGCAAGGCGTTCAACACGGTGTGCGCGCTGTCGCTGGTGGGAAACAGCTTGCCGGTGGGCTCGCGCTTGAGCGTCACGCCCAGCGACGCGAACCAGTCGCTGGTGCGCTGGGCGTCGAAGGCGCGCAGCACGTTGCG
>SKPT01000322.1 GCA_007119405.1 Phycisphaeraceae bacterium | reverse complement strand
GGTTCCTCACGGCCGCGTGCTGTCTGGGCGAGGCAGGCGCCACCTACGAGCTGGCCGGCATCCCGCGCATGCACGAGCGGCCGATCGGGCAGCTCGTCGAGCCGCTGCGCCAGCTCGGGGCGCGCATCGACTACCTCGGCGAGCAGGGCTTTCCGCCACTGCGCGTCCATGGGGGCGGGCTGCGCGGGGGCGCGTTGACGTTGACGCCGACACTCTCCAGCCAGTACATCAGCGCGTTGATGCAGGTCGGCCCCTGTTGCGACCAGCCGCTGGCGCTGCGCTTTGACGGGCCGGTGACGAGTCTGCCCTATGTGCGCATGACGGCCG
Source organism: Phycisphaeraceae bacterium (assembly GCA_007119405.1). The sequence continues at coordinate 5,446 of SKPT01000322.1, read as the reverse complement.
GTCTGATGCAGCGCTTCGGCGCGATACTCTCGGCGGACGCGGGCTTCTCGCGTCTCGAGATCGGCACGCAGCCCTACGTGGGCGGGACGTACCACGTCGAGCCCGACGCCTCGAACGCCAGCTACTTCCTTGCCGCCGCGGCAGCGCTGCCCGGCAGCCGCTGCGTCATTGAAGGCCTGGGCCGATCGAGCCTCCAGGGCGACGTGGGTTTCCTTGACGTGCTGGCGCGGATGGGGGCGGATGTCGAGTGGCGCGACGACGAGATGCGCTGCGCCGCCCCGCCGGCCGGCGAGGGCCTGCGCGGCGTGGACGTCGATCTCAACGCCATGCCCGACATGGCCCAGACGCTGGCGACGTTGGCGACGCTGGCGCGGGGCGAGACGGTCATACGCAACGTGGGCAACCTGCGCGTCAAGGAGACGGATCGCCTGGCGGCGCTCAAGCGCGAGCTGACCAAGCTCGGCGCGGCTGTGCGCGTCGAGGGCGACGACCTGCGCGTGGCCGGCCCTGCCGACGGCCGGATCCGCCCCGCGGCGATCGACACCTACGACGACCACCGCATGGCGATGAGCTTTGCGGTCGTCGGCCTGGCGCGGCCGGGGGTGACGATCCGCCAGCCGGCGTGCGTGGCCAAGACGTTTCCCGAGTACTTCGACTATCTGGATCGCCTGCGCGAGGGCCTGGTGGCCGGGGAGGCCCGCCGATGAACGCGTTCTGGGCGTTTGCCCGGCAGATGCTGCACTATCGGCGGTTGCTGGCGGTCGGCTTCGGCGCGGCGCTGCTCGACGCCGCCAGCGCCTTCGGCGGCTTCGCCGCGCTGCTGCTGGTCATCGACCGCTTCTTCGGCGATGGCCAGCCCATGCGCGAGCTTGCCGCCGACTGGCTGGCGCACGATCGCCTGGCCGCCGTGCTCGGCGACGTGACGCACTGGGCCCAGCTCATCCCGGCCAGCGACTTCGGCGGGCTGGCGTTCGTGCTCGGGTTCGTGCTGTGCCTGGCGGTGTTCGGCGCGACGATGCGCTTCGTCTACCAGGCGTCGATGCTCACGGTCGTGCTGCGCACCGTCATGCGCGTGCGCAAGCGGGCGTACCAGCAGCTCATCCATGCCCCGCTGGACGTGCTCTGGACGCAGGGCACGGCGGACCACATCAGCCGGGTGGTGCGCGACTGCACACAGCTTTCCAAGGGGATGATGGCGCTGATGGGCCGGGCGATCCGCGACATCCTCATGGGCGTGGCGTTTTTGCTGCTGGCGCTGATCGTGGACTGGGGGCTGACGGCCATGTTCCTGGTGGCGGTGGCGGCGATCTACTTCTGCGTGCGCAAGTTCGGCAAGCGCATCCGCAAGGCCAGCCGACGGGCGTTCCGCGCCTTTGGCTACATGACCGGGGCGATGCAGGAGGCGTTGCAGGGAGCCGCGGCGGTGAAGGTGCACAACGCCGAGGGCTACGAGCGCCGGCGTTTCAACACCATCAACCGCCAGGTGCTCAAGCAGGAGCTGCGGGCCCGCACCGTCCGCGCGTTGAGCTCGCCGGTGACGGAGCTGATCGCGATCACGGGGGTGATCGCCATCTCACTGATCGCCGCGTACATCGTCCTGGCCCCCGACTCGACGCGCCAGCCGGCTGACCTGGTCAAGGTGCTGCTGCCGCTGGCGCTGGCGGGCAACAGCGTGCGGCCGCTGGCGCGGTTGAACAACACCTTGCAGGAGTCCGCCGCCGCCGCCGAGCGCGTCGCGGAAGTGCTGATGCTGCCCACCGAGCCCAACGCCCGGCATCGGCGCCGCGAGGAGCGGGCCCGGCCGACGCTGCCGCGGCATCGCCGCTCGGTGCGCTTCGAGAACGTGACCTACCGCTACCCCGAGCAGCCCGAGGCGGCGCTGCGCGAGGTGAGCCTGGCGGTGAGCTTCGAGCAGACGGTGGCGATCGTCGGGCCCAACGGCTCGGGCAAGAGCACGCTGCTGAGCCTGCTGCCGCGCCTCATCGAGCCGGCGTCGGGACGCGTGCTCATCGACGACGTGGACATCGCCACGGTGAGCCTGCGCTCCCTGCGCGCCCAGATGGCGCTGGTCAGCCAGCAGACGGTGCTCTTTGGCGGCACGATCGCCGAGAACATCGCCTATGGGCTGCGCCACGCGACGCGCGAGGCGATCGAGGCGGCGGCGCGCCAGGCCCACGCCCACGAGTTCATCGTCGAGATGCCGGGCGCGTACGACGCGACGCTCGGCGAAGCGGGCACGGGCCTCAGCGGCGGCCAGCGCCAACGCCTGGCGCTGGCGCGCGCCATCCTGCGCGACCCGGCGATTCTCATGCTCGACGAAGCCACCAGCCAGGTCGACACCGATTCCGAAACCAGGATCGCCCAGGCGCTGCACGGGCTGCGCGGCGGGCGCACCACCTTCATCATCGCCCACCGCATGAGCACCGTCCGCGACGCCGACGTCGTCGTCGTCATGGACGCCGGCCGCATCGTCGACGTCGGCAGTCACGCCGAGCTCGACCAACGCTGCCCCACCTACCGCAACCTCGCCGCGAGCCAGTTGCAGCCGGTGGCGAAAGAGTGAACCACAGAGGCACAGAGAGCACAGAGTAGAAAAGTGAAGAGAAGAAGGAACCACCGATGCACACCGATGCACACTGATAAGAAGCGAACGTGAGGTTTTTTTTGTTGCGAGAAGCGAGTCTCGCCTTTTTTCCTGCCTTCCTGCTTTCCTTATTCCCTTCTTCTCCGTGCCCTCTGTGCCTCTGTGGTTAAAACCCCCCGCCATGTTTGACGAGCTTCGCGACAAGATCGGCGTCAGCTTCGAGCACCGCGTGCACTTCGCGCGCGACGTGCTCGACCCGGGCAACAACCTGCTCGCCGCGTGTCTCGACGGCGGCACCGGGACGCTCGCGTTCATCGACACCGGCCTGCTGCGCCACTGGCCGGGCCTAGGCGAGCGCGTCGAGCAGTACCTGCGCGTCCACGATCTGCACCTGGCGGGGCCCGTCCAACGCGTGCCCGGCGGCGAGCGATGCAAGAACGACCCGGGCGAGCTCGACCGGGTCCTCGAAGCCATCAACTCCGCCGGGCTCGACCGTCATAGCCACGTCCTGGTGCTCGGCGGCGGGGCCGTGCTCGACTGCGTCGGCTGGGCCGCCGCCATCGCCCATCGCGGCATGCGCCTCGTCCGCATGCCGAGCACGACGCTCGCCCAGGACGACGCCGGCGTCGGCGTCAAGAACGGCGTCAACCGCTTCGGCAAAAAGAACTACCTCGGCACCTTTGCCGTGCCCAAGGCCGTGATCAACGACGAGACGCTGCTGAGCACGCTGCCGACGCGGCACTGGCGGGCCGGCTTCAGCGAGGCGGTGAAGGTCGCCCTGCTCCAGGATGCGTCGTTGCTCGAGCGCATCGAGCGCGACGCCGGCGCCATCGACGCCCGCGACATGCGCCGCGCCCGCCCCGTCCTGCGCCGCACCGCGGAGCTGCACCTGCGCCACATCGTCGACGCCGGCGACCCCTTCGAAGCCGGCAGCGCCCGCCCGCTGGACTTCGGCCACTGGTCCGCTCATCGCCTCGAGCACGTCACGCGCCACGCGCTGAGCCACGGCGAGGCGGTGGCGATCGGCATCGCCCTGGACGTGACCTACGCCGAACTCGCCCGCCTCATGCCTCCACCCGCCGCCCAGCGCGTGCGACGCTGCCTCATGCAGCTCGGCCTGCCCATCTTCCATGAACGGCTGTGCGACACCGCCACGCTGATGCGCGGCCTGGAGGAGTTCCGCGAACACCTCGGCGGCGAGCTGACCATCCCCATGCTGCGCGACATCGGCGACCCGATCGACGTTCACGAGATCGACGCCCAGCTGCTTCAGCAGGCCGTCGCCGTGCTCATGGCCCAGGCCAGCGGCGTCGCCGGACGCGTCGGAAGCGGCGCGGAATGAGCCACGCACAAGGCACCATGCGGAAAGGGAGCTGCAATGACTGGTGAAGGTTGCCCCATGACGCGCACGCAGGTGATCGACCGCTACTTCCTCGAGCATCGCGCCAAGCTGCTGGACATCGCCGCCTTCCTTGATCGCGTCGATCGCGCGCAAGACGACGACGCCGACGAGGACCACCGCATCACCGCCATGCGCCAGGCGATCCAGGCCCTGCTCGAACCCGGCCCCGACCGCACCAAGCGTGTCCAACAGATATTCAGCGACCCTACCACCGCCCCCATCGCCTCCGCCGCCGGCCTCAAGGGCGCCGCCGGCGCGTGGGCGGGGGAGAAATAGCCACAGATGCACACAAATGAACACGGATAAAGGCAACTTACGCAGCAGGGCAACCCCCGGCTCCCGTTCCCGCTTTCCTGCCCTTCCTGCCTTCCTTATTTTTCTGCTCCGTGCTCTCTGTGCCTCTGTGGTGATTCCGACTTCGTGTTCATTCGTGTTCATTTGTGGCTTGTTCCCATGCACTACATCGACCCGCACATTCACATGGTCAGCCGCGTCACCGACGACTACGCCCGCATGGCCCAGGCCGGCTGCGTCGCCGTGACCGAGCCCGCGTTCTGGGCGGGCTTCGACCGCTCCTCGCCCGCGGGCTTCTACGACTACTTCCGCCAGCTCACCGAGGTCGAGCCCGCCCGGGCCGCGGGCTACGGCATCGCGCACTATTCGTGGATCTGCATCAACCCCAAGGAGGCGGAGGACGTCGGCTTCGCGCGCGAGGTGATCCAGCTCATCCCCGAGTTCCTCGACAAGCCCAACGTCCTGGGCGTGGGCGAGATCGGGCTGAACAAGAACAGCCGCAACGAGCTCGCCATCCTCGAGGAGCAGATCGCCCTGGCGGATCGCTTCAACCAGCTCATCCTCGTGCACACGCCGCACCTCGAGGACAAGCTCAAGGGCACGCGGCTGATCCTCGACGCGATCCGGCGCAACGGCAACATCGAGCCCGGCCGCGTGCTCATCGACCACGTCGAGGAGCACACCGTCGAGATGGTGCTCGACGCCGGGCACTGGGCGGGCATGACGCTCTACCCTGACACCAAGTGCACCCCGCAGCGGGCGGCGGACATCATCGAGACGTACGGCAGCGAGCGGCTGTGGATCAACTCGGCCGGCGACTGGGGCCCCAGCGATCCGCTGGCCGTGCCCAGGGCCCGCCACGAGATGCTCATGCGCGGCCACAATACCCAGACCGTCGCGCGCATCACCTACGACAACCCGGCGCGCTTCCTGGGGCAGTGCGAGCGGTTTTCGCTCGATCACAAACAAATGAGGAAGCCAGGAAGCCAGGAGTAAGAAAAACCAGGCAGAGTCTTTGACGTGTGACGTGACGGACGTTCGACCGCAAGTGCAGCGCACGGCACAATATAGCGCCCCACGCCGGTGTGGCGAAATTGGCAGACGAGACGAATTCAAAAGCCGTCTCGCCGACTGCGCAAGGCCAAATCAATTCGATAGTTATGGGC
>SKPT01000375.1 GCA_007119405.1 Phycisphaeraceae bacterium | reverse complement strand
GAGCGTTGAGCGTTAACCCCTCCCCCCCCTAATCCTGATCCTGATTCCGCCGGCTTTGGATAAGGAATCAGGATCAGGATCAGGAGCAGGAGGGGACGGACCACCCCCCACGGCCGGGTGGTGCCCGCCCCGCTTGGACGGGTGCATCTTTGCAGTGGCGGCTGACAGGTTCTAAGGTTTGAGCCGGCCCCGCCCCCGCCACCACCACAACCGCCACCACCCCGGCCCGGCCGCACGAGACCACGCCCATGGCGAGCATCACCTACGACGGTCAAAGCTTCATCGTCGATGGCCGGCGCATCTGGCTCGTCTCCGGGGCCATCCACTACCCCCGCACGCCGCACCAGCTCTGGCGGCAACGCATCCGCGCCGCCAAGCAGGCCGGGCTCAACTGCATCGAGACCTACGTCTTCTGGAACCTGCACGAGCCTGAGCCCGGCCGGTTCGACTTCGCCGGCGACCTCGACCTGCGCCGCTTCGTCGAGATCGTCGGCGAAGAGGGGATGTACTGCATCCTCCGGCCCGGGCCCTACGTCTGCGCCGAGTGGGACGCCGGCGGCCTGCCCGCCTGGCTCACCGCACGCAAGGACGTCAGGCTCCGCCAGGCGGGCGCCGTCTACCTCGAAGCCTGCGCCCGCTACCTCGGAGCCGTCATGGGCCAGGTGCGCGACCTCCAGCTCACCGTCCCCGGCCACGGGGCCGTCGTCGGCCCCGCGACGCACAACGTCCCCGGCGCCGCCGCCGGCGGCTACGCCGGCGGCGCCGGCGGGCCCATCCTCATGCTCCAGGTCGAGAACGAGTGGTTCTGCCAACACGACGAGCAGGCCCACGCCTACCTCCGCGAGCTCGCACGCTACCTCCGCGAGAACGGCTGCGAGGTGCCCCTGACCAACTGCAACAACCTCTGGCAGCGCGTCGAGGGCACCATCGACACCTGGAACGCCAAACATCACCTCGCCCAGCACCTGCGCCAGCTCGGCGTCGTCCAGCCCGACGCCCCCCGCCTCGTCGCCGAGTTCTGGACCGGCCGCGCCGACTGGTGGGCCGAGCCCCGCGGCGACGACGACTCCCCCGAAGACGTCGAGCATCGCCTCGTCGAGATGCTCGCCGCCGGCGGACAGTACAACCTCTACATGTTTCACGGCGGAACCAACTTCGCCTTCACCGGCGGCCGGGTCAACGCCCGACCCGACGCCTTCGTCACCACCAGCTACGACTACGACGCCCCCCTGCTCGAAGCCGGCGGCCGCGGACCCAAGTTCGACGCCGTCAAACGCGTCTCCACCTTCGCCAGCCAGTTCAGCCACGTCCTCGCCCACCTCGAGCCCGGCCGCGGCCCGACCGTGATCACCCCCGACCAGCCCGGCGCCGACGTCAGCGTCATCCACGTCCCCGGCACACAGGGCGACGCCGTCTACCTCCTGCGACCGGAACCGGGGCGCACCAAGCCCGCGGCCGTCAACGTCATGCTGCCCAACGGCCTGACCATGGACGTGCCCCTGGGCCGCGACGCCGTCGCCTGGCTGCTGCTGAACGTCAACCTCGGCCCCGTCGGCACCCTCGACTTCACCAACCTCCGCCCCTGGGCCTTCGTCGATCGACGCATGCTCGTGCTCTTCGGCCCCGCCGGCGCCGACGGCGTCGTCAGCCTCGACGACGCCCGACTCCACGTCCAGGTCCCCACCGCCCGCCAGCCGCTCGTCGACCACCACGAGGGCGTCACCCTCGTCGTCCTCAACGAGCAGCAGGTCGACGCCGCCTACCTCGACAAGGCCGGCCTCGTGGTCGGCGCCGCCGGCCTCGACGACGACGGCCAGCCCCTGCCCCGCCCCGGCTGGACACAGCGATGGCGCATCGACAGCCACGGCCAGGTCCAGCGCGAGACCGTGACCCGCAGGCGAAAGCCCACGCCCCCACGCTTGAGTCATTGGCAGCGCGCCCCCCTCGACAACCTGCTCGACGGCTCGGCTTCAGCGTTCACCAGAATCGACGGCCCCGCCTCGCTCGAAGCCCTCGGCCAGCGCTTCGGCTACGGGTGGTATCGCATCGGCGTCGGCCAGGCGAAGGCCGGACGCATGATGGCGCCGCTCGGCGGCGATCGCCTCCACGTGTTCAGCAAGGCCAGGCCGGTCGGCCTGCTGGGCCTGGGCCCGGGCGCGGAGCGCGGCCCGGTCAACCTGCGCCTCGCCGGCGACATCGTCCTCCTCGCCGACAACCTCGGCCGGCACAACATCGGCACGCACCTCGGCCAGCCCACAGGCCTGGTCAGCCACCTCTACAAGGTCACACCCCTGGCCCTGGGCCAGGCGAAGGTGCACGCGTCCGCCGCGCCCGACCCCTTCGAGCTGGGCGGGTACATGCCGTGGTGTCGGCGGGGCGAGCGAGGCCAGGCCCAGCGCGTCACATGGCAGATCAAGCCCAAGGGCACGCAACCGGTGATCGTCGACGTCGAAAGCCTGCCCCTGGCGGGGGTGTGGAGGGTCAACGATCAGCCCGTCGCGTATTACCACCCCGAGGCCTCAGCCGGGTACGAGCGCCTGCTGCTCGAGCCCGGCGCCGGGCCGGTCAAGCGCGGCCGAAACGAGCTCAGTCTCGCCCTGTTCGCCCCGCTGCCGGGCAAAATCGAGTGGGCCAGGCACATCAAGCTCTACGAAGCCACCGAGGCCGTCACCGCCCGCGGGGCGTGGGCGTTCACCCCGTGGGGCCCGCCGGGCGATGAGGCCTTTGATAAAGCAGCCGGCAGGGCGCCCTCGGCAGGGGGCAGTGCCGACGCGCTTCCCTGTTGGTATCGCACACGCTTTGAGCTCCGGGACGTGAGCGCGGCCTTGTGGCTCGAGCCGCACGGGTTGACCAAGGGGCAGATCTATCTCAACGGCCACAACGTGGGGCGCTATTTCGTCGCCACCGCCACGGGAAAGGCCGTGGGCCCGCAGCAGCGCTACTACCTGCCCGAGCCGTGGCTGCGCACGGATGGCGAGAACGAGCTGCTGATCTTCGAAGAGCACGGCAGGTCACCGGCGAAGGTGCGCCTGGTCTACGACGCGATGGGGCCTTATGGGGGATGAGCGATGGGCGACGGCCCGGACGACGCGCGCGAGCGGACGCAATGCCTGCACTGTGGCAGGTGGCTGTCACCGCAGGATCGTGCATCCCCCGGGTGCGCCGCACCCGTCGCCGGCGTGGTGCCCCATGCACACCCGACTGGGTTGAGGTCAGTGACCGGCCTTGCAGATGTTTCAATCGGGACCACCCGCGGCGCGGATGCCCTTCACGGTGCTCGGCGCCGTTCACCTGGTGGCGAGCGTGATCGTCACGGGCTGGCTGATCTCGCATCCGCCGGCGCAGGCAAGTCCGTGGCTGTGTCAAGGCTGCGGGTATCTGTTGTACGGCGTGCGCTCGCCAACGTGCCCGGAGTGCGGCCACCCGGTCCCCGCGGCCATTCGGCAGGATGCGCCGCGTTAGCCGTCGCCCCCCGGGCGACGCGGCGCCCGCGCGTCGTAAACGTAACCGTACGTCGAGGGTGTGCCGAGGCTCCCTGCCCCGGTCCGGCGTGACGCATCCTAATCGCGTCACGCACGGATAAGGCCGCGGACGGCCTTGTCCGTGGCATCCATCGCCGGGAGAAACTTGTGATGAAGCGCCATCTTGGCCTGAGGTTGATCGGGTATGGCTACGTGTTGGCGATCGTGGGTGTCGCCTCGGGGATACTCGTAATCGCGATCGGGCTGTCGCCATCGAGCGCGTACGGGCGGGTGATCGCACACGTGGCGCAGTACAGCGTGTTCGCCTGGGCGATGCTGGTTTGTTTGCATGTGTTGATCGGGCCGTGGTGGCGGGCGCAGGAAGGGCCGGTGTCGCGACGAAAATCTCCACGTCAGGAGTGGGCGAGCCTTTCGGCGCTGGTCTGGCTTCCGGTGGGGCTGGTGGGCTGTGTGACCGTGGTGGGCTTCATTGCGGTGGTGCTGGGGTTGTGGATTCCAGGTGCCGCGCCGGTCAGCCGGCGTGAGATGGTCGAGCAGGTGGTGTTTCTGGCCGTCGGCATCGTCGCGACGCTGCTGTTGTTGCGTTGGAGCCGCTGGTATGACCGCAAGGTGAGCCGGCGGTTCCTGAAGCGCACGGCAGAGCGGCTATTGTGCTTTGCCTGCGGCTACGACATGCGTGGCAGTGCGTCAGGGACGTGCCCGGAGTGCGGGTACGTGAACGAGATGATGCGATAGCGTTCCGGGTTAGTGCTCACCAGATTGCGAAAGCGCGTCGCGTCCGGCTGTCGGGTGGGTAGAGCGAAGCGAAACCCACCAGTTTTGCCGTGGAGCCCCGCGCAACCGGTGGGTACCCACCCTACAACCAGAGTTCACGGCCTTGGGTGCCACTGACAAGGCCGTCCTCGGCCTTGTCAGTGGCTGTCGGCGTGACGGCTCCGTGGCGGAGGCGATGCCCCCTGGCATGCTGCCTCTGCCCCTGCCGGGCAGGACGTTTCATGGGCACATCATCCACGGGTTCCGCTGCGCTCCTGCAACCCAGCGCCCCTCCGCGGTGCCATTGTCACGCCGGCCCCGGAATTGGCGGACGAACCTTGAATCCCGCCCCTCACCCCACCCGCTGGCCCAGCAGCGCCGCCTCGCGCAGCGTCGCCTCGAGCTGCTCCCGCGTCTCGCCCGCCATCTCGCACAAGGGCAGGCGAAGCTCGCCACTGTCCCGGCCGACGATCGCCATCGCCGTCTTGATCGGGATCGGGTTCGTCTCCAGAAACATCGCCTTGAACAGCGGAAACAGCTCCACGTGCTGGTGCCGGGCGCTGGTGAAGTCGCCCTCGGCCGCCGCGTCCACCATCGCCTTGATCCGCCCCGGAATCAGATTCGACAGCACGCTGATCACCCCGCGCGCCCCGATGGCCATCAGCGGCAGCGTCAGCGAGTCGTCGCCCGAGAGGATCGTCATCCGGTCGCCGGGGCACAACGCCGCGATCTCCGAGGCCATGTCCATCGACGCGGTCGCCTCCTTGATCGCCACGATGTTGTCATGCTCGGCCAGGCGCGCGACCGTCGCCGCCGTCAACGCGATCCCCGTGCGCCCCGGGATGTTGTAGAGCACGATCGGGATCTCCACCGCGTCGGCGACCGTCATGAAGTGGCGGTACAGCCCCTCCTGCGTGGGCTTGTTGTAGTAGGGGTTGACCATCAGCGCAGCGCTGGCCCCCACCTCGCGGGCGTGACGGGTAAAGTCCAGCGCCTCGGCCGTCGCGTTCGACCCCGTCCCCGCGATCACGGGCACGCGACCGCCGGCCGCGTCGACCACCTGCTCGATGACCTGCCGGTGCTCCGCGTGGCTGAGCGTCGGCGACTCGCCCGTCGTGCCCACCGGCACCAGCCCGTCGATCCCTTCGTCAATCTGAAACGCGACGTGGTCGCGCAGGCGCGCCTCGTCGACGCGGCCGTCGGCGAACGGGGTGATCATCGCGGTAAAGGCGCCGTGGAGCATGGCGAGGCCTCCATTGTCGAGGGTGCTGGCGATGGACTCTACACCGCGCCCCGCGGACGGGCAAAGCCGCGGACGACGCGGCGGTCGCGCCCTTCCGCGGTCGCTCAGGTCGGGCGTGGCCGCGTGCCTCACGCCCGCCGCAACGCCAGCACCAGCTCGATCTTGCCCACGTGCTCATCCAGCCGACGCGCGATCTGCGGCGCGGCCAGGCCCTGGTCGGCCAGCTCGTACACGTCCCGACGCAACGCCTCCTCGCCGCCGCCCGACGCGACCCCGCCGGCGTCGACGGGATCGTCCG
>SKPT01000512.1 GCA_007119405.1 Phycisphaeraceae bacterium | reverse complement strand
CATTCTGCTGGGTCTCGGGCGGCTGATGCGGCGGCGTGCGAGGCGCGTCCCGTCAGGGGCGCTTGAGAAACACCTTCGCCGCCCAGGGCTCGATCTCCAGCTCAATGTTGTCGTCGGCCTGGAGGCGGTCATCCGAGAACAGCTCCTGCCATGACCCCGAACCCGGCATCGGGACCGTCAGATGCTGCGTCTCGGGCGAGAAGTTGGCGGCCACGACGACCTCATCGCCGGCGTCGTTCCAGCGATGGTAGACCACCGACTTCTGCTCGGGCATCATGGCATCGATCGCGATATGCCCGCTGCGCAGCGCATCACGCTCACGCCGAAGGTGCGCCAGCCGGGCGTAGTGATCGCGCAGGCCCTTGCCGCCGGCCGTGGCCAGCTCCTCCCACTTGAGGTAGTTGTGGTCCATGTTCTTGGGTGTGTTCTGCCCCCACGCCTGGCCGTGGTAGAGCATCGGCACGCCCACGGCGGTGCACAGGATCGTGGCTCCGAGCGCGCTCTTTCGCCGGGCGGCCTCCTCGTCGAAGCCGGCCTGCTGCACGAGCAGCATGATGCGCTCCTCGTCATGGCTCTCGAGGTAGTTGACCATGCAGGTGGGTTTCTCGCCATAGCCCTCGTGCCCGGGATCGAGCACGCGGATCGCGGCTTCGAAGTCCTCCCAGTCGTACCCGCCCGCCTCCGTCTGCGCCAGCAGCGCCGCCAGGGCGTGGCTGAAGCGCACGTGCCAGGCGCCGTCCATGTCCGCGGCGATCATCCCGCCCGGGTCTTCGGGCAGGTGCTCGCCGATCAGGTAGGCGTCGGCGCGGACCGATCGGGCCGCCCAGGAGAGCGTCGGGATGCCATAGCCGTCCGGCGTCACGCCCACGCTGCGGATGTAGTCGAAGCGGAAGCCGTCGACGTGATACTCGGTCAGCCAGTAGCTGAGCACATCCTTGACGAAGGAACGTGTGGCGTGCTTGGAGAAGTCGAGCTGCGGCAGGCCGTAGTCGTTGCCCCCCGCGGGCCCGGTGCCGTACCAGGGGCTCTGGTCGTAGGGATACATCTGGTTGAACGGGTGCTTCTCGCCCGTGTGGGCCAGGACCATGTCGAGGATGACGCCGAGGCCTTTGCCATGGGCCTCGTCGATCAGCCAGCACAGCTCCGCGGGTGTGCCGTAGTCGCGGTTGGGGGCGAAGAGGAAGGTGGGCGTGTAGCCCCAGCCCTTGTTGTCCGCCACGCCGAAGATGGGCATCAGCTCGATGCAGTTCATGCCCAGGTCGCGCACGTGGTCCAGGCGCTCGACGGCCTCGCGGAAGTCGCGCTGGGGGGTGAAGTCCGCGATGTGCATCTCGTAGATGAGCAGGTCCTTGAAGTGCGGGCGATGCCAGCCGTCGTGGCGCCAGGCGAAAGGCTCGGCACGCACCTTCACCGTCGCCTTGGGCGGCCGATCGTCGGGCTCGTCCTCGACATACCGGGCGTAGGGGTCGCAGACCAGCAGCTCGCCGTCGAGCAGGAACTGGTACTCGAACGCGCCGCGGGGCAGCTCCTTCGTCACCGACCACAGGCCGTCGTCAACCTGTTCGAGCGGGTCGGCCTCCTGCTTCCAGTCGTTGAAATCACCGACAAGATGCACGCTCTTCTTGCCCGGTGCGTAGATGGTGAAGCTGACCTGTCCATCATGGTCGACGGCGCCGGGAAAGGGCAACCCCGGCTCATCGCCCTTTGGTGCGTCCTGCGGTGCTGTCATGTTCGTCATGGCTGGTTGCTCCCGGGCAGGGGCTTGGATCCAGGGGCGTTCGCCGTTGCCACCGGCCGCGGCCACGCCACCGGGTGTTTGCGGGCCAAGGCCGCTGGGCGAACCGCGACCGTCGGCGATGCGGTCAACGTCTGCCGTGTATTGCTCTTGTGGACGCGCGTCGAAGCGATGGAATGAGGCGCAGCGCTCGATTCTGCGTCCCGGGGCCTGTGGCGCTGCATTGTGGCGGGCGCCGCAGCCGCGGTCAAACGTCCTCAGCGCCCGGGGCTTGCGCACGGTGTGCATCGAGGCCGCCCGCCGGGCCGAGCTGGCAGAGGTCATTGACTGCACGGCCGATGGGTCATGCCCGGCCGCGTCGCAGCAACCCCATGGCCCCCAACCCCAACAGCGCCAGCGAGCCCGGCTCCGGCACGCTGCCATTGCCGACGAGCACCTCCACGAACGCCGCCACGTCGCCCGTGTCAAACGCGCCGTCCTGGTTGATGTCGCCCAGGGTGATCATCGTCGTTTCGTCGATGCCGAACTGGGTGATATAGGTGGCCGGGTCGGTCAAGGCCTGGACGAAGGGCGCCACGTCGCCGGTGTCGACGACGCCGTCGAGATTCATGTCGCCGAGCAGGAGCGCGATGTCCACGGCGAGCAGGCCGTCGGTGTAGAGGGCGTCGATGTTCCAGGCCAGGGTCTGGGGCAGGTCCGGCAGATCCAGGTGGTCAAAGACGGTGTCGACGGTGGAGAAGCTCAGCAGGTCGAAGATGTCGCCGGGCTCGGGCGCGAAGCCGTCGATCAACCGCACGGCCAGGGTTCCGCCGCCGCGCAGGATGGTGTCGATCTGAACGTGGTCGTGCTCGATGCCGGCGGCCGTGCCCGCGAGGTCGAGGCGGAGCGTGCCGGCGGTCTGGGTGTAGTCGCCCTCGATGGTGATGGTGCCGGGCGCGGCGGTGGGGCTGGTGATGACGGCCCCGCTGTTGAGCACATCGGTCGAGGCGAGGCGGAAGCTGGCGAGGCCGCCGTCGAGATCGAGGGTGCCTGAGCCAATGACGTCGATGGTGTCCAGGTGCATCTGCCCGGCGGTGAGCTGGACGTGGCCCCGGGCCAGCACCAGACTGTCGCTTTGGAAGCGTCCGCCGTCGACGCGGATGGCGTTGGACAGGGCGAGCACCGTCTCGTCGGCGACGTTGAGCACACCGCCGGGCCCGATCTCGATCATCGACTGCCCGATGGTGGACTGGCCAGTGGGCGTGATGCCGGCGTAGAGCCCGCCGGCGACGTCGACGGTGGCGAGGAAGGCGCCGACACCGCCGGCGATGCTGAGCTGGGCGTTGGCACCGTTGCCCTGGGCCAGGAGCATGTCGCCCGTGGCGTGGACGGCGCCGCCGTCGCTGACGGCCAGGCTTGCGTCGGCGTTGTCGCCGGCGGCGAGGACCACGTCGCGACCACGCAGCGTCGAGGCGAGGCGCGGATTGATCCGCGGCGGGACGTGCAGCCGATCGGTGCCGCTGACGCTGACGGCGGCGCTGCCGCCGGCGCGTGCGAGGATGACGTCGTGGCCGGCGGTGGCGAAGTCGACCAGCCCCCCGTCGGCGACTTCCAGCATGCCGTGGCCGGCGTAGCCGACGACCAGGTCGCCGGCGTCGGCGTCCGCGGGGCGCACGCGCGTGGGCAGCGGCGCGATCGGCGCGGGCATTTCCCGGTAGCCGATGACGCGCAGGCGACCGCTTTCGCCCGATGCGGCGGCGACGCGGAAGGTGGCGGTCGTCTCGAGCAGGCCGCCGGCGACCATCTCGAGCGTGGGCGTGTCGATGCCGCTGATGAAGCAGTGGCAATGGGCGTCGCCGTAGCTGGTGACGCCGCTGACGATCATGGTCCCGCCGGTGAAGTGCAGCTCGCTGTCGGGCTCGAAGATGAGCGAATGGGTCACGAGCGTGCCGCCGGTGACGCTGAGCAGGCCGGTGCCCCAGACGTGGACGCTCTCCTGCGCGTCGACCCGGCCGCCGTCCTCCAGGAGCAGGGTGCCCTGGCCTCGTGCCTGGCTGGCGTCGCCGCCGATGAGGACGCTGCGCGGCGTGCGCAGCTCGGCGTCGTAGCCGCCTTGTGATTGGCCGACGATGATGATGCCCTCGCCGCCGGGCGTGCGGCCCATGTAGACGTGGCCGGTGGTCTCGACGAGCGCCCCGTCGCGGATGATCAGCGCGCCCGCGCCGCCGACGGCGTCGCTGGCGTCCGTGCCGCCGACCATGACCTCGGATTGCTCGGCGCGGCGGTTGGCGAGGATGGTGGCGCGGTAGCCGCCGCTGACGCCGCTGACCAGGGCGTTGCCGATGCCGTCGTCCCGGCCGCCGACGATCAGGTCGTCGGCGAAGTCGGCGAGCGCGCCGTCGAGGAGCTGAAGCGAGCCGGCGCCGCGGTCACCGACGTAGAGGTCCGCCCCGCCGCCTCCACCGGTGCCGCGCAGCGTGGTGCGCACGCCGTCGTCGCTGACGCCCATGACGGTGGTATGGCCGTAGGTGTCCGCCTCGCGTGCGATGCGCCAGCCGAACTGCACGACGCCGTCGGCGCCGTCCTGGAAGCGGTAGACGGGAAAGTTGCCGGGGTCGGTGCCGTCGAGCTGCATGGAGGTGATGTGGCCGAAGTGGGCGTCGCCGCCGGCGACGGTGATGGTCCCGCCGGTGAAATCGAGCGTGGCGCCGGGCTCGGTGACGAGGCTGGCGGTGTGGAGCTGGCCGTCGAAGATGCTCAGGAGGCTGCCATCGGCCAGGGCGAGGTGGTTGTCGAGGTTGAGAACAGCGTGGTGCATCAGCTCGACGAAGCCGCCGCGCACGTCCAGCGTCTGGGCGTGGAGCTGGCCGGCGGGGAGGACCACGTGGCCCTGGTTCCAGACGCGGACGGAGCCGTCGACGTGGGCGCTGGCGTCGAGCTCGATGTAGAGGTAGGCCAATCCGCCGGGGTTGTCGGCCGTGCCGCCGACGCGGAGGTTGCTGGCGTGGAAGGTGGTGCCCTCGTCGCGCAGGCGCAGCTCGCCGTAGCTGCCGGGCACCTGGGCGATCATGGTGTTGCCCGCCTGGACGTGCCCGCCATCGCTGACGGTGAGGAAGCCCGTGCCGGCGTTGCCGACGACGAGGGTGCCCGTTTCCAGGTGCGAACCCCCGCCCGCGACGGTGACGTTGCCGCTGGCGCTGCCGTTGAGGCCGATGCGGGTCTGGTTGGCGTGGAACTGGCCGCCGTCGAGCACGTCGAGCTGGCCGACGCCGTCGTAGCCGACCCACGCGGTGGTGGTCACGTCGATGCGTGAGGGGAAGAACTGAACGAGGTGGAACGGCGGGCCGAGCTCGACCAGCTCGCCGCCGGCGACGCGGACGGTGCCGGAGCTCGCCAGGCCGTCGTTGGGCGGGGCGAAGCCCATCGCGAGGCTGCCGGTCTGGAGGTGGCCGCCGACGTCGACGTTGAGCGTGCCGGTGCCCTGGTAGCCGACGTTGAAGTCCTGTTGGTTGATCCAGGCTGAGGCCGGGTTGACAAGGCGGTTGTTGTCGTCGGGGCTGATGATGTTGACCGTGGCATTGGAGCCGGTGAAGCGGCCGAGGAAGGTGCGTAGCGTGGTGACCTGGCCGCGGTTCTCGACGTGCATGATCGCCTGGTGGCGATAGCCGACGTACATCGCGCCTTCGATGTGCCAGGCGCCGTCGAGGCCGGCGACCTCGGCGTTGGCGCTGGCGCCGTCGAGATAGGAGAGGAAGGCGCGGGTGGAGTTGAGCGTGCCGTTGTTGACGCGAACGGTGCCGACGCTGCCGGCGTCGACGCCGATGACGGTGCCGTCGAAGTTGGTCCATCCGCTGTTGGACGCGGACAGGGCGCCGCCGGCGTGCTGGGTGACGGTGCCGCCCTGAACGTCGAGGAAGCTGACGTCGAGGATGCCGTCGGCCAGGACGTCGATCGTGCCGCCGGCCCAGGCGCGGACGGTGCCGGCGCGGATGGCGGCGTGGTTGCCGACGGTGAGCTCGGCCGCGCCGCCGGGGCCGGAGCTGGTGCCGGCGATGTTGATGGAGCTGGCGT
>SKPT01000217.1 GCA_007119405.1 Phycisphaeraceae bacterium | reverse complement strand
TATCCAGCACCCGATCGGCGACGACGACGATGTCGAGCGCCAGCGGATGCGCGCCACGCTCGACGCCGCCGGGGCGTTCCACAAGCACCGCGGCCTGAGCGAGCCGGTGATCGTCCTTGATCCCAACGACGACCCGGGCAGCGGCGGCATTGACGCCGCCATCAGCGAGACGCTCGGCAAGCGCGGCGCCTCGTCGGGTCGGTTTCGCCACGTGCGCTACGTGCCGCGCGGTGAGTTGCTGGCGCTGCTGCGCCAAGCCGTGGCGATCGTGGGCAATTCCTCGGCCGGCCTCATCGACGCCGCGGCGCTTCGCGTACCGTGCGTCAACGTCGGCCCACGCCAGGCCGGGCGCGAGAAGCCGGCCAACGTGATCGACTGCGACTACGGCCGCGAGGCGGTGACCGCGGCACTCGAGCAGGCCCGCACGCTGGATCTGCGACGCATGCGACACCCTTACGGCCGGGGCAACGCCCCGCAGCGCATCGCCGAGCACCTGGCGACGCTCGACCTTGAGTCGCTACCGCTTCGCAAGCGAAATGCGTATTAGAGCGGGTTCAACCGGTTCGTAGCGGATGGGGTGCCACTGACAAGCGGAGTCCGCGGAGCTTGTCAGTGCGAGCCGGCGGAACGGCCTCGCATCGCATCGCATCTCGCACTGACAAGGCCGAGGACGGCCTTGTCAGTGGCACCCGCTTCCTGACACAGCTCCCCGTGCTCACCGCTGCTGCTTCGCGGCCGCGCCACTGCGGCGCAGGGCGCTGAGCGTCACGGGCACGATGTAGGCGTCGGCCGGCGGGGCCTCGGGGCGCGGAGCGGTCAGCGGTGGCACGTCGGCGAGCTCGCGCATCATCGCGATCTCGTCGCACGCCTGGTTCTTCGGGCAGCGCAGGCACTCGCTCCAGACCTTCAGCGGCAGGCGGGCGCGGTCCACGACGGCGAAGCCGAGCTTCTCGAAAAACGCCTGCTCGTAGGTGAGCGTCATGACGTTGCGGATGCCCAGGCGGCGGGCGTCGTCGATGCACGCCTCGACGAGCCGGCGCCCCAGCCCGCGCCCGCGCAGGGCGGGGTCGACGGCCAGGGCGTACACCTCGGCCAGGTTCGCCCACATGACGCCCAGACCGGCGACGCCCACGATCCGCCCGTCGTGCTCGGCGACCTGGTGGTCGCGCACCTTCTCGTAGAGCGAGGCGAGCGAGCGCGGCAGCATCAGGCCATACTCGGCGCAGTCGTTGATGATGCGTGCCGCGGCGGGGACGTCGGCGACAGTCGCGGGCCGGATTGTCACGTCATCGTGGGCCAAGCGGGCAATGATAGCACGGCGGGGGAGGTTCTCGCAGAGGGCGCCAAGAGCGCGGAGGACGCCGAGGTGGGGAAGGGGTGGGCGCCGGGTGCCACTGACAAGGCCAGGCGTGGCGGGGGCGGAGCTTGTCAGTGGCACCCGGCGAGACAGGCAAATTGTCACAACCCATCTACGTCCCCGGCCGGCACGTCCACCTCATCGGGCTCGAAGCGCGACGCCTTGACGAACAGGTAGGCGACGTGGTCGCCCGCCTCGAGTTGCGGGACCACCGCCGACGCATCGAGCGGCAGGCGGACCAACGTCGGCTGGCCATCCGCCAAGTTCATGGCCAACCTGACGCCCGTGACCGTGGCGTACAACTCGCCCTCGGCGGGTATCGCGTCCGGCGCGGGATCGGCCACGGCCCGCAGATCGAAGCGGACATGGAATCGCCCGGTTTCGGGATCCTCGTCGACCTCGACCGCGCCGAGGACGACCGCCGTCTGCGCCATGCGCTGCATCATTGCGGCAACGTCAGGGGTGTCGTCATCGGCGTCACCGGGTTGCATCGCCGCGCGAACCTGGTCGAGGCTGTTGTACGCCAGCCGTCCGGCCGCATCGCGCGTGGGCAGCGAGCGCAGGGTGTGAAACGTGCGGCCGCGGCGCGCCGCCTCGTGGGCGAGCTGACGCGCGCGGTCATCATCCAGGTAGGTGATTGCCTCGGCCGGCCAGAGCTCCGGCGAAGGCATCTGGCGCGGCTGGACGACGATCAGGCGTGTCTCGACGACAGCCGCGCCGGGTTCGTTGGCAAACGCCGCCGGGCACGCGGCGAGCAGCAGCGCTGCGCCGATTGAAAGGGACACCGATTTGTCGAGCCGAACTGCAATGCTGATCATCATCGGTCTCCATAAGTCGGCTTGGTCATGGCACTACGCCCACACATACCCCCGTGCCACTTCTTCATACGCCGCGACCTGCTCGCGCTGCCACGTCTCGTCGCGGCCAAGTTCCTCGGCCATGAGGCGGGCGACGTAGGGGGCGGCCTCGATGCTCGCCTGGGCGTTGACGAGCAGGGCGCGCGTGCGGCGGGCGAGCACGTCCTCGACCGTCCGCGCCAGCTCGTGACGCACCGCCCAGATCACCTGCCCGGCCAGGTAGGGCAGCGCGCGGTGGATGCGCTGGGCGTAGCGCTCCTCGGATGCGCACAGCGCCGCCACGGCCGGGGCGTCGCTGCCGTAGATCGCCAGCGCTTCGTCAACGTCGTCGCCGGCGGGGCCCGCCCCGTGGATGGCCAGCTCGCGCGTCGTGCAGGGGCGCGGCGGCAGGTCGGCCTGGCGTGCGGCGCGGTCGACGGTCTGCTGAGCCATCTTGCGATACGTCGTCCACTTGCCCCCGGCGATGGTCACCAGGCCCGCCGGCGAGACGTGCAGGCTGTGGTCGCGCGAGAGCTTGGCGGTGGCGCCCCCATCGTCGCCCCGCCTGGCGATCAGCGGCCGCAGGCCCGCGAAGATGCTCAGCACGTCCTCGCGCCGCGGGGTCTTGGCAAGATACCGCCCGGCGTGCTCGAGCAGAAAGTCAAGCTCGTCCTGCAACGGCCGGGGCTCCAGCGGCATGGCGTCGACCGCCACGTCCGTCGTGCCCACGACGACCACGCCCTGCCAGGGGATGGCGAAGAGCACCCGGCCGTCGTCGGTCCTGGGCACCATCACGGCCGCGTCGCCGGGCAGGAAGGAGCGATCCAGCACGATGTGGGCGCCCTGGCTGGGGCGGATGATGTCGCCCGGGTCGCTGGCGTCCATGCGGCGGATGGCGTCGGCGTAGACGCCGGTGGCGTTGATGACGACGCGAGCAGGCCCGCGGTGTTGCTCGCCCGTTTCCACGTCCTCGAACTCGACGCCGGCGATGCGATCACCGTCGCGCATGAGCCCGGTGACCTTCATGTAGTTGAGCAGGCACGCGCCCTGCTCGATGGCGGTCTGGGCGAGGTTGACGGCCAGTCGCGCGTCGTCGAACTGGCCGTCGTGGTAGAGCACGCCGCCGCGCAGGTGCTCGCGGCGCAGCGTGGGCAGTTGCTCGGCGGTGTCGCGCGGTGAGAGGCTGCGCGAACGGCCGAGGCTGAGCCGGCCGGCGAGCATGTCGTAGAATCGCATGCCCAGGCTGTAGTAGAGGCGACTGAACGTCGAGTAGCAGGGGATGATGAAGGCCTGGGCGTGGACGAGGTGCGAGGCGTTGCGCTGCATGAGCCCGCGTTCGCGCAGCGCGCCGAGCACGAGGCCGAGCTGGCCCTGCTTCAGATACCGCACGCCGCCGTGGACGAGCTTGGTCGAGCGTGAGCTGGTGCCCTTGGCGAAGTCCGATTGCTCGACGACCAGCGTGTCGTAGCCGCGCGCGGCCGCGTCGACCGCCACGCCCAGCCCCGTCGCCCCGCCGCCGATGACGATGATGTCCCACGGCTTATCGCGTGAGGTGAGCTGCTCAAGCATCGTGGGGCGGTTCATGGACAAAACGTTCACTCCCAACCCCCCTCCCCCCGGGCGGGGCCGGGGGAGGGTGTGTCCAATGGCCCTGCGTGACCGAAGAACACGTGTGTTGCAGCAGGCGACGCGCGGACATGACGCAGCCGTACAGTGGCAGGTGACACCCTCCCCCAGCCCCTCCGGAAGGGAGGGGGGTCGGAATCAGACACTCCTGGCAACGTCATTTCTGCATTCTGAATTCTGCATTCTGCATTCTGCATTGCTCACCCCTCCCACCCCCGCGCCCGCTCGACCGCCGCGATCCATCGCTGGCGCAGCGTCGCCGCCTCGTCCTCGCTCATCGCTGGCTCAAAGCACCGCTCGGGCTTCCAGAGCCTGTCCAGATCATCGGCCGACCATACCCCCGACGCCAGCCCCGCCAGGTACGCCGCGCCCGCAGCCGTCGTCTCCGTGTGGCGCGGCCGCACGACGGGCACGCGCAGCACGTCGGCCTGAAACTGCATGAGCAGATCGTTGCCCGCCGCCCCGCCGTCGACACGCAGCTCCTGCAAAGGCACGGCCGCGTCGGCCTGCATCGCCTCGATCACGTCCGCAACCTGAAACGCGATGCCCTCCAGCGCCGCCCGCGCCACGTGCCCGGCCGCCGTGCCGCGCGTCAGGCCCACCATCACGCCACGCGCGTAGCTGTCCCAGTGCGGCGCTCCAAGCCCGGCGAAAGCGGGCACGAGGTAGACGCCGCCGTTGTCCGCGACGCTCGCGGCGAGCCGCTCGATGTCCGCTGACTTGTCGATCAACCCCAGCCCGTCGCGCAGCCACTGCACGACCGCCCCGCCGATGAAGATCGAGCCTTCCAGGGCGTAGGTGAGCTTGCTGTCGATGCCCCACGCGACGGTCGTGAGCAGCCGCGCCTGCGACGCCACGGCCTCGTCGCCGGTGTTCATGAGCACGAAGCAGCCGGTGCCGTAAGTGCACTTGGCCATGCCCGGCTGCGTGCAGCGCTGGCCGAACAGCGCCGCCTGCTGATCGCCCGCGACGCCCGCGACCGCCACCGCCTTGCCCGCCAGACCCAGCGTATCGGCGTCGATCTCGGCGATGACCCCGCTTGAGCCGCGCACCTCGGGCAGCACGCTGGCGGGGATGTCCAGCAGCGCGAGCAGCTCGTCGTCCCACGTGCCGCGATGGATGTCGAAGAGCATGGTGCGCGCGGCGTTGGTGGCGTCGGTGGCGTGGACGCGGCCGGCGGTGAGCTTCCAGAGCAACCAGGTGTCGACCGTGCCGAAGGCGAGCTTGCCCGCCTCCGCGCGCTCGCGCACGCCGTCGACGTTGTCCAGCAGCCAGCGCAGCTTCGTGCCCGAGAAATACGCGTCGATGACCAGGCCGGTGCGCTGGGCGAAAAGCGCCTCGTGCCCGGCGTCGCGCAGCTCGTCGCACAGCCCGGCCGTGCGGCGATCCTGCCAGACGATCGCGCGATGCACCGGCTCGCCGGTGTCGCGATCCCACAACAGCGTCGTCTCACGCTGATTGGTCAGCCCGATGCCGGCGAGATCGTCGGCCGCGACGTTCGCCTGCGCCAGCGCATCGCGCGCCACGGTGAGCTGGCTCTGCCAGATGTCGGCCGGCTCATGCTCGACCCAGCCCGGGCGCGGGAAGTGCTGGTCGAACTCCTGCTGCGCGGTGGCGACGATGGCGCCGGCTTCGTCGAAAAGCAGTGCTCGGGAGCTGGTCGTGCCCTGGTCCAACGCGAGAATATTTCCCATGATGCGATTGTACCGGCGCCCCTTGCGCTGTGAACAGACCCCACGCGTTGACGCCCGTCCTGAACGAGACTCCGGTGGCGGGGGCGAGCGAAGGGCGGGATTTCCGGGTGCGGGTTCGACGCACCCGCATCGCAACGTTTGGTGTTGACGCTCAGCTTCGCGAAGCCGCAAGCGGCTACTGCACGAGCCCCTTGGTGAAGCGCATGAACGCCGTCTCCAGATTCACGCGCTCCTCCTCCAGCCGCGTCAGCGCGTAGCCGTTGGTCACGAGCTGGCTGGCGATGCG
>SKPT01000623.1 GCA_007119405.1 Phycisphaeraceae bacterium | reverse complement strand
CCGCCCGCGCCGCCGCCTCGCCCCGCGCCGACCACGCCAGCGCCCCCACCGCCTGCCCCGCATGGCTCGCCAACGCCGACGACGTCAGCTCGGCCACCACCACCAGCGGCGTCCGCGGGGCGTAGTGCCGCGACAGCATCCCCGGCGACTGATACCCCGCCACGTCCCCACCATTGCCCACCTGCCCTACCTTCACCGCCCGCCCCAGCGTCGCCTCGATCCGCTCCTGCGGCACGCCGCCGGGCCTGAGCACGGCCGGCTCATCGCCGAGCACCGACACCACCGTGCTCTCGACGCCGGTGGCACAAGCCCCGCCGTCGACGATGCAGGCGATCTCGTCGGGCCCGACGTTGGCGAACTCCTCCTGCACGTGCGCGGCCGTGGTCGGGCTGACCCCGCCGAAGCGGTTGGCGCTCGGCGCCGCCACCGGCACCCCGGCAAGCTCGATCAGGCGGCGTGCCCCGGCGTGGCCCGGTACGCGCACGGCCACCGTCGCCAGGCCCGCGGTGACCAGGTCCGGCACGACCGCGGCCTTGGCCAGCACGAGTGTCAGCGGCCCCGGCCAGAACGCCGCCGCCAGCACCCGCGCCGTCGGCGGAAAATCTGTCACCAGCTCATGCACCGCCTGCACCTTGCTCACATGCACGATCAGCGGATCGAACCGCGGCCGGGCCTTGAGCTCGAACACGCGCGCCACCGCCTCGGCGTCCAGCGCGTCGGCGCCCAGCCCGTAGACCGTCTCCGTAGCGAACGCCACCACCCGCCCGCCGCGCAACGCCGCGGCCGCGGACTCCAACTCGTCCATGCCCACGATCGGCACCATGAGGTTAAGTGTAGGAAAATGCGGAATGCCTTCAGGGCAGATCAACCCGCCATGGCCGTTCGCACACAGCAGCCTACGGCATGCGGTGTGGCACGCGGTCAGGCACCTCCGGTCGGTCAAGCCTCGAATCGGTGGCGAATGGCTCGCTCCGTGCCGACGAGCAGGATGGCCACCATCGCTCCAACCACGGCCAAGGCGACGATCATCGAGGTCACAGGGGGCCATGACACAAACAGCCCCAAAATCGCGAACGGTGTCACCGTTGCGCCCATTCGGATCATGACGGAAGCGGAATATCGCTGAGCGAAGTGCCATCGCTCCTGTGATCGCATCGACGAGGGGGTGCGGTAGCCGTAGTACGGATTGATCTTTGCCGGCGGAAAACGTTTCAGCAGCAGGCCGACAACGAGAATGATGACTGCCGTCGAGCCAACGGTTAGAAAAAACGGGTCAAGCCAGTTCACATGCTGCCCCCAAGGATGGCGCAGTCAGCGCGTTGAACGTTTCTTTTTTTGAGGCGACCGCTAACACCTCCATTGCCCTTGCTCATTTCTCATTCTGCATGCTGCATTTCCCCTCACCCCACCCGCTCGGCCTTGAGCTGCCGCGTCATGAGCTGCGTGATGCCCACGAGCGGGTCGAGGCCTTCGAACAGCACCTGGTGGATCGCCTGGGTGATGGGCATCTCCACGTGGTGCTCGCGGGCCAGGCTCACCACCGCGCGGGTCGTGGGCACGCCCTCGACGACGCCGGGGATGTCCTCGAGCACGTCGTTGAGCTTGCGGCCGCGACCGAGCTGCTCGCCACAGGTGCGGTTGCGCCCGGAGGGGCTGAAGCAGGTCGTGGCCAGGTCGCCGACGCCGGCGATGCCGAAGAAGGTCTCCTGGCGGGCGCCCATGGCCACGCCGAGGCGGGTGATCTCCGCCAGGCCGCGTGAGAGCAGGGCGCTCTTGGCGTTGTTGCCCGCCTGGAGGCCGTCGAGGATCCCCGCCGCCAGGGCGATGACGTTCTTGGTCGCCCCGGCCAGCTCGATGCCCAGCAGGTCCGGGTTGGTGTAGACGCGGAACCAGTCGGTGGTGAACACGCGCTGCACCTGCTCGGCCAGGGCCGGGTCGTCCGCTGCGGCGCAGACCGTCGCGGGGAGGCAGCGGGCGAGCTCCTCGGCGACGCTGGGCCCGGAGATCGCCGCCAGCGGATGGTCCCCCGCCCCGCTCGAGGCCAGCACGTCGGCGATGATCTGCGTCGGCCGCAGCGTCGTGTCCTGCTCGATGCCCTTGGCGACCGACACGATCGGTGCGTCGGCGGGCAGGTGGTTGGCCAGGCGTGAGAAGACCTTGCGGATGAACTGCGTGGGGATGGCGTTGACCAGCATGTCCGCGCCCGCGCAAGCGGCGGCGTCGTCGGCCGTGAGCCGAATCGCCTCGGGCAGCTTGAAGCCGGGCAGATAGCGGCTGTTCTCGCGCGTCTGGATCAGCTCGGCGATGTGATCCGGAAACGGCCCCCACAGCGTCACCGCCACACCCTGGCCCTCCAGCAGCAAGGCGCAGACGCTGGCCATCGAGCCGTCGCCGATGATGGTGACCTTTTCCACGGGCTTGGACATGGGCGCTCCTGATGTTGACGTGCGCGGGGATTGTCCGCTCAAGGCGGCCCCGGGGCAAGTCGCCCGGCCGGGCGGCGGGGGGGCGCTTTCGCGTCGCCAGGTGGAGCGCTGCGGCGCCAGGCGTTAACGTGGTGCATCGCTGCCCGGGTCTTGCCAGGCGCGTGCGATCCTGGTCCGGCCCCGTGGCGTACTGGTAACGCCGGCCCCAAGCGGTTATAAGAACGTGCCCCAGCCGGCGGTGTCGGTGCGCGCCCCACGCCGGGGAGGGCTTTTTCCCCTACGATGAGCGCAGATTGCCTAAATTGACGCCCCGCGCAAGTCGATTCAACCCGTGACAGTGCCCGCCCTGTCCCCGAGATCCAGGAGACCGCTGTGAGCTGCAAATTCCCGGCCTGCAAGGCGTACGTTCATGCTGGCATCCTGCTCGCCTGCGTCGCCTCCCTGGCGGCGTGCGAGACCCAGTCGTTCCTCGACCCGTCCAAGCTTGGCCGGTTCGACCGCACACCGGTGACCCTGCCGATCCTCGACCAGCTCGACGTGATCGACGAGCCGGAGCGCACGCACCTAACGGTGACGCAGGTGGAGTACCACGACCACATCCCCGACCGCAGCGAGTACGTCCTGGGCTCGGGCGACGTGGTGACGGTGGTGGTTTTCGAGCTGCTCCAGCCCGACGTCGACGCGGTGAACACGCGTCGGGTGGACGAGCTGGGGATGATCCGCCTGCCGGTGATCGGCGCGGTCCAGGCCGCGGGCCTGACGCCCAGCCGGATGGAGGAGCACCTGCGCACGGTGCTCGAGCGTGAGGGCGTGCTGCGCAACGCGACGGTGAGCGTGATCGTGGAGCAGGCGCGGCAGAACACCTTTTCGATCCTCGGCGAGCCGCGGCAGGGCGGGACGAACGTGGGCACGTACGCGATCCCCGAGCCGAACTTCCGTCTGCTGGACGCGCTGGCCCTGGCGCGCGGTATCCCCGGTCGTACCAAGACTTTGCAGATCTATCGCCAGGTGGCGGTCACCGACGACCGGGAGCTGCCGGAGGACTTCGACGTCGACGACCTGCCGGTGGATCCGACGCCGGACGACCCGGAGCGGCTGCTCGAGGAGCTGTTCAACGACGTTGACGGGGCGAACAACCCCAACAGCCCCGGCAACCCTGACGGCGATCCGGCCGGTGCCGGCGACGCCGCCGCGGCCGAGGCCACGCCGGTGCCGGCGGCGGCGACGGTGGAGGAGGCGGGCGCGGGCCAGTGGATACATCGCGACGGGCGTTGGATTCGCGTGGACGCCAACGACCGCGAGCCGGACCCGGACGTGACGGCGCAGGTGGACGCGATGGTGACGCAGCGGATCATTGAAATCCCCTATCAGGAGTTGCTGCATGGGGATATGCGGTACAATATCATCATCCGCCCGGGCGACGTGATCCGCGTGCCGGCGCCCAGCGCCGGGTTCGTCTACATCATGGGCGAGATCAGCCGGCCCGGGGCCTACACGGTGCCGGGCGAGAACGAGCTGACGCTCAAACAGCTCATCGCCTCGGGCGGGAACCTGGGCCCGCTGGCGATCCCGGAGCGTGTGGAGATCTGGCGCCGCGTCGCCGACGATCGCGAGACGGTCATGCGAATGGACCTGCGTGCGATCTTCGAGGGCCGCAAGCCCGATGTTTTCCTCAAGCCCAACGACCTGGTGAACATCGGCACCAGCTTCTGGGCGACGCCGCTGGCGGTGATCCGCAACGGGTTCCGGGCGAACTACGGCTTCGGCTTCGTGCTCGACCGCAACTTCGCCAACGACGTGTTCGGCACGCCATGACCCCGCGACCCCGCCACCCGGCCGCGCCCGCCACGCCGCTGCGCGGCAGCGCGGCGTGACGGCCTGATCCGCTCCGCGCAGGGACGCCCGGGGCGACCCACCCACGCCAGGACGGCAGCGCGTCGCCAGAGCAGAGGTGGCGCGAACTGGTCTCCCTGTGGCTGCGTAGGCCAACGGGGAGCAGGAGGATCATGTCCCTGCCGTCCGCGCGTCTGATGCGGAGGGAGCAACCCGTCGTGGATCGGCCATGAGCAGCACCGCCTCGGTACCCAGCCTCGCCACCGCCGAAGCCTCGCGCAGCGCCATCTCGCGACAGGGCTGGGTCTGGATCGTGCTCGTCGGCGGCCTGTTCGCCCTGTTCCACCAGCACTTCCTGCATCGCACCTGGATCTTCGCCACCACGGACAACAACTGGTCCCACGCCCTGATCGTCCCGCTGATCAGCGGCTATTTCATCTACCAGCAGCGCCACCGCCTGTTCGCCATCGAACGCAAGGTCGCGATTACCGGTCTGCCCATCATGCTCCTGGGGATGGTCGGCTACGCCTTCTGGATCTTCCCGGGGCGCAACGACATGTTCCAGGGCTACTCGATGATCCTGGCCCTGTGCGGGCTGGTGATCTTCCTCATGGGCTGGCGGGTGATGACCGTGCTCTGGCTGCCGATCCTCTACCTCGGCTTCGCGGTCAAGGTCGCGGACCGGCTGTGGGAGTGGGTGGCCTTTCAGCTCCAGCACATCGCCGCCATCGGGGCGACCTACGCCCTGAAGCTGTTCACCGCGTTCATCGACTTCGACGTGACCTACCGCGGCTCGACGATCGACCTGCAACTGTGGGACGGCGGGCGGTGGACGACCGAGGCGCTGAACGTGGCCGAGGCCTGCTCGGGCCTGCGGATGCTCATGGCGTTCCTGGCGCTGGGGGTGGCGCTGGCGTTCATCTGGGACCGGGCGTGGTGGCAGCGGCTGATCATGATCGCCATGGCCGTACCCATCGCCGTGCTGGTGAACATCGGGCGGGTGACGGTGCTGGGGCTGCTGTACCTGGTGGACCCGGAGCTTGCGCAGGGGGACTTCCACCTGTTCGTGGGCATGCTCATGCTCATCCCCGCGGCCCTGCTGTTCCTTGGGCTGGGGTGGGTGCTGGAGAACCTGTTCGTCCGCGAGCCGGCCCCCGCCGCGGCCGCCCCCGCCACCACGGCCGCCGCGACCTCCGCTGCTGCCACGGCCGCATCAGCGTCGAACGCGGCCGCGGCACCCGGCAAGGTGGGGGAAGGGGCGCACGAGGCCGGGTCGGCCGCGAAACCGTCGCTGAAGACGGTGTGGATCATCGGGAGTGTGGTGGCGGCGGGCCTGGGGGCGTTGGCGGGGGTGGCGGTGTGGTACCTGGCCGAGGCAGGCGGCGCGGGGGGGATGCTCGGCTGCGCCGGGGTGGGCGCCCTGGTCGGGCCGGCGGTCTTCAGCGGGCTGATGTGGCTGGTGGTGGTGATCGAGCGTGGCACGTCGCGGCGGACGAACGAGGGGGGGGCGGGCAGCCGCGGCCGCGGGCCCGGGGCGCTGGTTGCCGCCGGG